>NZ_CP059322.2:0-115000 GCF_013694245.2 Micromonospora ferruginea | reverse complement strand
CCGCCATCACGCCGGTGGCCAGCGCGCGGTAGAGCAGCACGACGCCGGCGGCGCCGGCCACCCCGGCGAGCAGCCCCCAGGCCAGGTCGACGCCGGTCGGTGTGCCGGGCACCACGAGCACCAGCACGACCAGCAGCGGCAGGCTGAGCATCTGCGACACCACGGTCACGGCGATCGGGTCGGCGCGGCGCGACGCCTTGCCGCCGGAGAAGTCGGCCGTGCCGAACGCGATCGCGGACACCGCGGCGAGCACAATGGGGAGCATCCCGCAGTCGTACCACAATAGTGACCGTGAAGGACAGTATGATGACCGAGGCCGGTGGACGGGTGGGTGCGGTGACCGCCGCGGTCGCCCGGCAGGTACGCGAGCTGCGGGCCGCCCGCGGCTGGTCCTTCGAGGAACTGGCCGGCCGGTCCGGCGTCAGCAAGGGAATGCTGGTGCAGATCGAGGGCGGGCGGACCAACCCGAGCATCGGCACGCTGTGCCGCGTCGCCGACGCATTCGGCGTCAACATCGCGCAACTGCTGGAGCCGGCCGAGGAGAACACGGTACGGGTGACGTCGGCGGACGAGGCGCCGGTGCTGTGGCGCGGCGAGCACGGAGGCGCGGCGCGCCTGCTCAGTGGCATCGGCGAGCCGGACATGGTGGAGCTCTGGGACTGGCGCATGCGGCCCGGCGAGGCGTTGCACTCCCCCGACCACCCACCCGGGACCCGCGAGATCCTGCATGTGCTGGACGGAGCCTTGACCGTCACCGTCGACGGCGTCGACCACGCGGTGCGCGCCGGCGAGACGGTGGAGTTCCACGCCGACCGGCAGCACGGCTATCGCACGGTGGGCGACAGACCGGTACGCCTCATGATGGTGACGATCACCCCGTCGGGCGAGTGGGACCGGCGGACCAGGTCACGCGAACCGCGCCCGAGCTGACCCGGGCGCGGTCGCGACGGCGGCTCAGGCCGACTTCTCCTCGCGGTCCCGGCGACGCCGGCCGGTGAACTCGCGGGGCACGATCGTCGGGTTGACGTTCTCCAGGACGACCTCACGGGTGATCAGCACCCGGGCGGCGTCGGGGTTGCTCGGCACCTCGTACATCACGGAGAGGAGCACCTCCTCCATGATGGCCCGCAGGCCACGGGCGCCGGTGCCGCGGAGCATGGCCTGGTCGGCGATGGCCTCCAGCGCCGGCTGCTCGAACTCCAGCTCGACGCCGTCCAGCTCGAACAGGCGCTGGTACTGCCGGACCAGCGCGTTGCGCGGCTCGGTGAGGATCTTCACCAGGGCGCCCCGGTCGAGGCTGCGCACATTGGTGATCACCGGGAGCCGGCCGATGAACTCGGGGATCAGCCCGAACTTCAACATGTCTTCCGGCATGACCTGGCTGAAGATGTCGTCGGTCGACCGCTCCGACACCGACCGGAGCCGGGCGCCGAAGCCGGTGCCGCCGGAACCGGTGCGGGCCTCGATGATCTGGTCGAGGCCGGCGAACGCACCACCGCAGATGAACAGCACGTTCGTGGTGTCGATCTGGATGAACTCCTGGTGCGGGTGCTTCCGGCCGCCCTGCGGCGGCACGTTGGCGACCGTGCCCTCGAGCATCTTCAGCAGCGCCTGCTGCACGCCCTCGCCGGAGACGTCCCGCGTGATCGACGGGTTCTCCGACTTGCGGGCGATCTTGTCGACCTCGTCGATGTAGATGATGCCGGTCTCGGCGCGCTTGATGTCGTAGTCGGCGGCCTGGATCAGCTTGAGGAGGATGTTCTCCACGTCCTCACCGACGTAGCCCGCCTCGGTGAGCGCGGTGGCGTCGGCGATCGCGAACGGGACGTTGAGCATCCGGGCCAGCGTCTGCGCCAGGTGGGTCTTGCCGCACCCGGTCGGGCCGAGCAGCATGATGTTGGACTTGGCCAGCTCGACGCCGTCACTGCCGGAACCCGGCGCGCCGGCGGCCTCCGCCTGGATCCGCTTGTAGTGGTTGTAGACCGCGACGGCGAGCGCCTTCTTGGCCTGCTCCTGACCCACGACGTAGTTGTCGAGGAACTGGCAGATCTCCATCGGCTTGGGAAGCTCTTCCCACTTCACCTCGCCGGACTCGGCAAGTTCCTCCTCGATGATCTCGTTGCAGAGATCGATGCACTCGTCGCAGATGTAGACCCCGGGGCCCGCGATGAGCTTCTTGACCTGCTTCTGTGACTTGCCACAGAACGAGCACTTCAGTAGGTCGCCGCCGTCACCGATCCGTGCCACCTACGTTCTCCCTGCACTCATCGGCCGAAGCGCCGGCCCTGACCTGCGGGCGCGGTGGCGCCCGTCCGTCCCTGTCGTCCTGCTGTGCTGTCGGCTCCACCCGATCCGACCCGGAGCGGTACAGACCCGACGTTACCCGGTGGCCGGGTTTTCTCCGACCCCCAAAACGGGTGTGTCAGAGGTCGGCCGGGAACGAGCCCCGACCGACCTCTGAACCCGCACGTGCTCAGCCCGCGGCGTGAGTCGCCAGCAGACCCTTCTTGCGGCTGGTCAGGATGGTGTCGACCAGCCCGTACTCCTTGGACTCCTCGGCCGTCATGATCTTGTCACGGTCGATGTCCTTACGAACCTGCTCGATCGGCCGGTTGCAGTGGCGGGACAGCATGTCCTCCAACTGCGTCCGCATCCGCAGGATCTCCCGGGCCTGGATCTCGATGTCCGAACCCTGACCGTAGCCGCCCTCGGTGGCCGGCTGGTGGATGATGATCCGGGAGTTCGGCAGCGCCATCCGCTTGCCCGGGGTGCCCGCCGCGAGCAGCACCGCCGCCGCGCTGGCCGCCTGGCCGAGGCAGACGGTCTGGATGTCCGGCCGGACGTACTGCATGGTGTCGTAGATCGCCGTCATCGCGGTGAAGGAACCGCCGGGCGAGTTGATGTACATGATGATGTCGCGGTCCGGGTCGGTGCCCTCCAGCGTCAGCAACTGGGCCATCACGTCGTTGGCCGACGCGTCGTCCACCTGGACGCCGAGGAAGATGATCCGGTCCTCGAAGAGCTTGTTGTACGGGTTGGACTCCTTCATCCCGTACGACGTGCGCTCGACGAACGACGGCAGGACGTAGCGGTTGTGCACGGCCGCGAACTGGGGCGGCAGGCTCAGGTCGGTCATCGTCAGCTCCTCGATCAGCTCAGGGTCCCGGCGCCATCCGGAACCTGGGCGGCCCCGATGATCACCTTGTCGATGAAGCCGTAGTCCATGGCCTCCTGGGCGGTGAACCAGCGGTCGCGGTCCGAGTCCGCCTCGATCTGGGCCTGGGACTGGCCGGTGTGGTGCGCCACCCGCTCCTGGAACATCCGCTTGGTGTAGAGCATCTGCTCGGCCTGGATCGCGATGTCCGACGCGGTGCCGCCGAGACCGCCCGAGGGCTGGTGCATCATGATCCGCGCGTGCGGCAGGGCGTAGCGCTTGCCCTTGGTGCCGGCGCAGAGCAGGAGCTGGCCCATCGAGGCGGCCATGCCCATGGCCACGGTCGACACGTCGTTGTCGATGTACTGCATGGTGTCGTAGATCGCCATGCCGGAGTAGACCGAGCCACCCGGCGAGTTGATCCAGAGGAAGATGTCGCGGTCCGGGTCCTCCGCCGCGAGCAGCAGGAGCTGCGCGCAGATGCGGTTGGCCACCTGGTCGTTCACCTCGCTGCCCAGGAAGATGATCCGTTCCTTGAGCAACCGGTTGTAGACCGAGTCGTCGAGGTTGCCAATGGAGTCGCCACCGCGGGCCTCGATCGCCCGGAGCGACTTCTTGGGGATGTGCATGTCGGTCATGGCAGCCCTTCGCTCTCCGTACCGTCCTGTCCGACACTAACCGCTCGCCGTGCGGGCGCACTCCCGGTCGGGGCACTGTTCGCTCTCAGCGCAGTCACCCGCGCGGCGTACCCCGGAAAGGGTTTCGGCCGCCGCCCGGCGCACAGCGCGGGACGGCGGCCGTCGCCGCAACGATCAGTGCTGGTGGTCGTGCTCGGCCTCGTTCTGGGCCCGCAGCGCGTCGAGGGAGACCTCGTTGCCCGCCGCGTCCTTGATCTTGATCTTCTCCATCACCGCGGCGAGCGCCTTGCCCCGGCGGACGTCGCCGAAGACTGCCGCGGCGGCGCCGGAGCGGGCGAGCTGGTCGTAGTACTGCTGCGGGGCCATGCCGGCGCGCTGCGCCCGGTGCACGATCTCGTGCCCGAACTCGTCGTCGGAGACCTGCACGTCCTCGGCGTCGGCGAGCGTGTCCAGCAGGAGCTGGATCTTGACGCCGTCGGTCGCCGCCTCGGTCAGCTCGGCGTCGATCTGCTCCTCGGTCTTCTCCTCCGCGGCGAGGTATTCCTCCAGGGAGGCGCCGATGCGCTCGAGCTGGTCGACCATCGCGGCCTTGCGGCTCTCGACCTCCTCCTTGACGACGCCCTCCGGCGCCGGCACCTCGGCGGCGGCCACCATCTGCTCGAGGGCCTTGTCGCGGGCGGCGTAGATCTGCTCGACCTGCTTGCCGCGGGTCACCCGCTCGCGCAGGTCGCCGCGCAGCTCCTCGATCGTGTCGAACTCGCTGGCCATCTGCGCGAAGTCGTCGTCCAGCTCGGGCAGCTCCTTCTCCTTGACCGTGCGGACGGTCACCGCCACGTCCGCGTCGCGGCCGGCGTAGTCGCCGCCCACGAGCTGGGTGGTGAAGGTGGTGCTGTCGCCGGCGGCCAGGCCGACCAGCGCCTCGTCCAGACCCGGCAGGAGCTGCTTGCTGCCGACCTCGTGCGAGATGTTGCTCGCCGAGCCGCCGGGGACCTCCTCGCCGTCGACCGTGGCGTTCAGGTCGATCTGGACGAAGTCGCCCTCCTGGGCGGCCCGCTCGACGGTCTTCAGCGTGGCGAACCGCTCGCGGAGGCCGCTGATCTGCTCGTCGATCTCGCTGTCGGCGATCTCGATCTCGTCGACGGTCACCTCGATGGTGGCCGGGTCCGGCAGGGTGATCTCGGGCCGGACGTCGACCTCGGCGGTGAAGTTGAGCGAGTCACCGTCGTTGAACTCGGTGATGTCGACCTCGGGGCGGCCGAGCGTCTTGAGGTCGTGCTCGCGGACCGCGGCGAGGATGTTCTGCGGGATGGCCTCCTGGATCGCCTCGTTGAGGACGGTCCCCCGGCCCACCCGCTGGTCGATCACCGCGCTGGGAACCTTGCCCCGGCGGAAGCCGGGAACCTGGACCTGCTGGCCGATCTCCCGGTACGCCTTCTTGAGGCTCGGCTCGAGCTCGACGAACGGCACCTCGATGGCGAGCCGCACGCGCGTCGGGCTCAGAGTCTCGACGGTGCTCTTCACAGGCGTACTCCTTGACGGATCTGGGTGTCGGTTCTGGGGCGTGATTGCGCGCATCGAGTGTAGGCGAGTCGGCCTGCGGCGTCGGCAGGGCCCGGTCACCGCGCGGAGAAACCGGCGGTTCCCGGGACGATCCGGTCGCGAACGACAGTCGGGGTGGCGGGATTTGAACCCACGGCCCCTCGCTCCCAAAGCGAGTGCGCTACCAAGCTGCGCCACACCCCGTGGCGACGAAGAGTGTATGCCGTCCGGACCCCCGGGTGGGTGACCGGGGCGCGGGTGGGCGCTGCGCGCCCGGTTCCCGGATTGGGTAGGCTGTCGCATGCGCGCCCCGCCGCAGCGGGGTGCTCGCGGGCGTAGCTCAATGGTAGAGCTTCAGTCTTCCAAACTGACTACGCGGGTTCGATTCCCGTCGCCCGCTCCACCACCCGCCGGTCAGGACAGCCGCCGACGGATCCGCTCCCGGTCCTCCGCCGGCAGGGCGTCGGCCACCAGCAGCCGGGGCAGCAGCTCCGGCTCCGAGGTCACCGCGCGAAACAGGAACGCCACCGTCACCTCGTGCCCGGGCCGGTGCACGACCTCCACCGGATCCCCGGCGCGCACCTCGCCCGGCTCCACCACCCGCAGGTAGGCCCCGGGCACGGCGGCGGCGGTGAACCGCCTGATCCAGCCCCGCTCGCCCAGCCAGCCCTGGAACGTGCCGCACGGGATCCGCGCGCAGGAGACCTCCAACACGACGTCCGACCCGATCCGCCACCGCTCGCCGACCAGCGCGCCGCTGACGTCCAGGCCGGCGGTGGTCAGGTTCTCGCCGAAACTGCCGTCGCCCAGCGACCGGCCCAGCTCCGCCTGCCACCGGTCCAGATCCTCCCGGGCGTACGCGTAGACCGCCTGGTCGGCGCCGCCGTGGTGGGCCACGTCGTAGACCCGGTCGCCGGCCAGGCCGACCTCGCCGGTGCCCTTCGGGCCGGGCGCGGTGACCGCGACCGGGCCGTCGACGGGTCGCTTGTCGATGCCGGTCGACCCGATCCCCTTCCAGGGGTTGGGCTGCGGCCGGCCGACGTTCACGGAGAGCACCCTCATGGTCCGCGACGGTAGGCCGGGCGCCGGCGAGCGGCCAGTGAATTCCCGGGCCGGAGTGCGCGGCGGCGCGGGCTGCGTACGATGCGGGCCGGACATGCCCGCGTCGGCCGGAGGTAGCGACGGATGTCAGGCCAGCAGGACGGTTTCGCGCTCGGCGTGGACCTCGGCACCTCCAACACGGTGGCGGTGCTGCGCCGGCCGGACGGGACCACCCGACCGCTGCTCGTGGACGGCCAGCCGATCCTGCCGTCCGGCGTGTACGTCGACGCCGGCGGCCACCTGCACGTCGGGCGGGACGCCCACCGCCTCGCCCAGGCCGACCCGGCCGGCTACGAGCCGAGCCCGAAGCGGCGGGTCGACGAGGAGACCGTCGAGCTGCGCGGTCGCGCGTACCGGCCGGCGGAGCTGCTGGCCGCGACGCTGCGGGCGGTCGCGGACGCGGCGGTGGCCGCGGTCGGGCACCTGCCCCCGGCGGTGGTCACGCACCCGGCGGCCTGGACACCCGAGCGCCGGCGGGTGCTGCACGACGCGGTGGAGCTGGCCGGCTGGCCGGCGGCGGCCGAGCACACGCTCGCCGGGCCGATCGCGCCCGGCACCCGGCTGCTGCGCGAGCCGGTGGCCGCCGCCCGCTACTACACCCAGGTGCTGCGCCGGCCGGTGCCGGTGGGCGGCGCGGTCGCGGTGTTCGACTTCGGCGGCGGGACGCTCGACGTGGCGGTGCTGCGCAACGAGGGCGCCGACCCGTGGGGCGACTCCGGCTTCCAACTCGTCGCCACCGGCGGGCTCGCCGACCTGGGCGGGCTCGACCTGGACGCGGCGCTGCTCGGGCGGCTCGGGGAGCTGGTGCGGCCGACCCACGGTCGGCAGTGGGCCCGGCTCACCGAGCCGGCGACCACCGCCGACCGGCGGGACCGCCAGCAGCTCTGGGACCACGTGCGCGGCGCCAAGGAGATGCTCTCCCGGGCCATGGTCGCGCCGGTGGCGGTGCCGGGGGTGGAGGCGGCCGTCCCGCTGACCCGGGCGGACTTCGAGCGCCTCGCCGCGCCGCTGCTCGCCCGCGCGGTCGCGGAGACCCGGAGCGTCACCGCCGCCGCCGGGCTGCGCCCGGAGCAGCTCGCCGGGCTGTTCCTGGTCGGCGGCTCGACCCGGGTGCCGCTGGTGGCCCGGCTGCTGCACGCCGAGCTGGGCGTCGCGCCGACCGTGCTGGAGCAGCCGGAGCTGCCGGTGGCCGAGGGGGCGCTGACCGACCTGCCGCTGCCCCGGCGGGCCGGCCGGCCCGCCGGACCCGTCCCACCGGCACCCGTGCCGCCGCCGGCCGCACCCCCGCAGGCCGCACCGGCGCAGGTGACGCCGGCGAACGGGCACGCGGACACCGTCCCGGGCGCGGTGGAGCGGGAGACGACGGTCGCGCACGCGACACCGGCCCCGACCCGGGAGGACCGGGCCGGCGGGTACGCGGCTCCCGGCGGCCCGCACGGCACGCTCGTCGCCGACCCGCCCGGGTACGCCCCGGCCGGCAACCGGCAGCCGGCGGGGTACCCGGCTGTCGGCGTACCCCCGGGGTCGCCGGCCGGTCCCGGACCCTGGTCCGGCGCTCCGGCCGGCGGCGCGACGCGCGGCGGCGGCCGGCGGGGCCGCTGGCTCGCCGCGGGCGCCGGCCTGGTGGTCGTGGCGGTGGCCGCCGCGACGTTGCTGTGGGTGTTCCGGGACCGGCACCCGGCGCTCGACTTCCACACCCCGGAGCTGGTCGGGACCGTGACCGTGGGCGACGAACGGCCCGGCGCGATGTTCACCGCGACGCTCGGCGACCGCGCCTACCTGGCCTGGTCGCGGCCGGACGACCGGCTCACCGTGCGGGCGGTGGACGCCGCCACCGGCCGGAAGCTCTGGGAGGAGCCGACCGGGGTGAGCGCCGAGCGGTGGGTCGGCATCCGGGCGCTGCCCGACGGCGTCATGGTGCTCGCCGACGCCTCCGGGTCGAGCACGTCCCGGCCGCTGGCGGTGCTCGACGGCGACTCCGGCAAGCAGCGGTGGACCGTCGAACTGGCCGGGGACGACGAGATCTTCCTCGGCGCCGGCACGCTGGTCCGGTTGGACCGCGCCGGCGACAAGCTGGTCGGGTTACGGCTGGACGACGGCCGGGAGCGGTGGACGCGGGGCAACCCGCGCACCGAGTACGGCGACGCCCGCACGGTGGTGGTGCCGGTCGCCACCGGGGAGGCGCTGGACGGCGCGTCCCGTCCGGACGGCTCGCCGCTCGCGCCGTGGTCGGGCGAGGCCGACCGGCTGGTGCAGGTGGGCGCGGACCGCTCGGTGCGGGTGCTGGCCATGGAGAGCGGGAAGATCCTGCGCGACCGCGGCAACGTGGCCGACCTCGACGACCCGCTGGCCGCCCGCGACGACCGGCTGTACGTGGCGGAGGGCGACCGGGGCCTGCGCCTGCTCTCCTACGACCTGGGCAGCCTCGGCACGCCCGACGTGCTCTACGAGGCCGACGCCCGGGACAGCCGGGCGAAGGCGCTGGTCACCTGCGGCAAGCACCGCGCCTGCCTGCTGGAGGTACCCGGCGCAGGCGCCGACGGCACGCAGGTGGTGGCCGTGACCGAGGGCGAGGGCAGCCGGCACTGGGCGGCCCCGCAGGCGGCGCGGCTGGTCCCGCTCGGCGAGCACCTGCTGGCCGAGCGGACCCTGCCCCGGAACTCGGTGACGGTGTTCGCGCCGGACGGGAAGCCGGTGCTGCGCGAGCGTGACGGGGTCGCGGTCCGGCTGAACGCCGGCAACCTGCTGCTGTTCGACAAGGAGCCGAGCGCCTACGAGGACGACCGCGTGCTGGCCGGGTTCGCGGTGGACGGCAAGCCCGTCGAGATGGGACAGGTGAAGCAGATCCGCAGCGAGTCCTGCTCCTGGAACACCGAGATGCTGGTGTGCGGCGCGGACAAGGAGTTCCGGCTGTACCGGTTCGCCGGCTGAGCGTTCGCGCCGGTTCGCCGGCCAGACCGAAAGTGAGCTTGACAGCGGTCGATGCCTCGACTGGTCTGGACGTCAGTGAGATCGACGTCCGTCAGGAGGCACCTTGTTCGTCCGACGACGGTGGACCGCGCTCGCCACCACCAGCATCCTGATCACCGCCGGCCTGTTCCATCCCGACCCCGGCGTGGCCGCGCCGGCCGCTCCCACCATCACCCTGGCGCCCGCCGAGACCGCCCTGGTCCGGGTGCGACTCGCCGACGAGGCCCAGCTCGCCCGCCTGGTCGCCGGCGGCGCGGACCTGGCCAACCGGCCCCGGTCCCGCGACGGCCACCCGGTCGCCGACCTCGTCCTCACCGGCCGGCAGCTCGCCGACCTCACCCGGCAGGGCGCGACCGCGGTGCAGATCGTGCAACGCGCCGACGACGGCGCCCGGCGGCTCGCCGAGAGCGCCCGCGCCGCGCAGGCCCGCACCCGGGCCGGGCTCCGCGCCGCCGACGGGGCCGACACCCTCCAGTTCCTGCAGGCCTACTGGTGGACCACCGGCGGGAAGACGTTCCTGCAGGCCCAGGTGGCCACCACCGCCACGGACGACCCGGACGTAGAGATCACGGTGAGCTGGCGCACCTCCGACGGGGCCACCGGCTCCTTCCCGCTCTACCGGTTCGAGGACTCGGGCGAGTACCAGTACCACTACGCGCTGCCGCAGCCGGTGCCCGGCCGTCCGTTGCAACTCACCGCCACCTCCAGCCTCGGCGGGACGAGCCGGCCGGTCACCCCCACGCTCTGGCCGAACGCGGCACCGCCGCCGCAGCCGGCCGGCTACCAGAAGGACTTCATCGACGCCTACCTGACGCCCGTCGACATCAAGGCCCGCATCGCCCGGCTCGGCCGCCAGTACCGCGACCTGGTCGACGTCATCGACCTGCCGAACCGCACCCAGGGCTACCGCCGCACCGCCGCCGCGTACCTGGGCGACCCGGCCGTCGCCGCCGTGGTGGTGGAGTCGGTCCGCTTCGGCGACCAGGGCATGAACGGCGTCCAGGCGCGCACCGTCGACCCGGGCCGGCCGAACCGGCCGTTGACCGTGCGCTACCGCGACCGGGTGCTCACCGTGTCGCTGGCCACCGACGGCGCCGGCAAGGTGACCAGCACCACCGACGACGTCGCCGCCGCGATCAACGCCCGGCAGGGCACGCGCCTGCGGGCCACCGTCGAGGACGGCTCGGCCGGGCTGCCCATGCCGGTCGCCGGACCGGTACGCCTCGACGACGGGTTGCAGGGCGCCGAGGTGCCGGCCCGCCCGTGGACCGTGCAGGCGCTGCGCATCGGCAAGCATCGCGACGGCTCCCGGATCGGGGTGCTCGCATACTCCCAGGAGCACGCCCGGGAGTGGGCGACGCCGCTGGTCACGCTGGAGTTCGCGGAGCGGCTGCTGGCCAACGCGCGCACCGACGCGGCGACCCGCGACCTGCTGGAGCAGGTGGACGTGTTCGTGATCCCGACGGTGAACCCGGACGGCGCGAACTACTCGTTCCACGACTACAACTTCCAGCGCAAGAACCTGGTCAACCACTGCGCCGGCACGGCCCGCGACCCGAGGTACCGCACCAGTTGGGGCGTGGACGTCAACCGCAACTACACCGTCGGGTCGCTGTTCGACGGCTACGTGGGCGCCAGCGCCAACTGCCTGTCCGGCAACTACGCCGGCACGGCGGAGCTGTCCGAGGCGGAGAGCCGCAACGTGATCGACCTGGCCAAGGCGCACCCGAACATCAAGTTCGCGATGAACGTGCACTCCTACGGCGGCTACTTCATGTGGCCGCCCGGGGCGTACCGGGCCGACGGGCGGGTGACGCTGCCGCGCCCGTCGATCGACGAGTCGACGCTGTTCCTGGCCAGCGCCCGCCGGATCGTCGGGGCCATCGCCGCCGAGCGCGGCACCGTCACCTGGCCGTCGCAGACCGGCCCGGTCGCCGACGTGCTCTACTCGGCGGCCGGCAACTCGGCCGACCAGCTCTACTACGAGCTGGGCATCTTCGCCTGGGACTTCGAGGTGGGCAACGACAGGTGGAACGAGGCCACCGGGCAGTGGGAGGGCGTCGGCTTCCAACCGCCCTTCGACGAGGCGCACGGCGAGTCCCAGGAGTACGCCGGCGGCCTGATCGAGCTGGTCCGGGTGGCTCGCGACCACGCGGCCGCCTCGACCACGCCCTGACCGCTCATTCCGACGGGCGACGGATGAACCGGACGGGGCCGGGTAATGCCAGCGCCGTCCTGGAGGAGTGACGACCGGCGTCGCGGCGTACCGCGACCGAATGTGCGGGCGGGCGGCGTGGTGCCGCCCGCCCGCGCCGGTCCCTCAGTTGCCGGTGACCCAGTTCCAGGCGGAGACCACCCACTCGGTCTGCTGGAGGTAGGCCACCCCCACCCCGGCCAGGAAGAGCGCGGTCAGCATGTGCGCGCCCCGGGCGCTGCGACGCACCCGGCCGAGCTGCCGCTCCAGGACCAGCCGGCCGACCAGCCGGGTCAGCGCGAACAGGCCGACTGCGGTGAGCAGGCTGAGCACGAACGTGACCAGCGGCGCCACCAGGTTGCCCCGGCCGGAGATCGCCCAGATGCCCCAGCACACGAACGCGAACAGGGCACCGGCCGCGCTCCACTCCCCGCCCCGCCGCGCCTGCGCCAGGTGCCAGCTCATCGACCGGCGCGGCGCCGGCTCACCGGCCCAGTCGCCGTGCTCCACGGTGGGGAACTGCTCGGTGCGGGGCGTGCGGCGCTGGCCGACCGCCGCCACCCCGCGCCGGAACGCGTCCCGCTGCCCGGGCACCTGCTGGGGCGGCACCTCCACGGTGCGCTCCGCCCACGGCTGTGTCTGGTCCGCCATCTTCCGTCCTCCCCCTCGACCGACGTCGGCCTCCGGTTCCGAGGGTAGCCACCCGGCAAATAGGGTGCCGACCCCCAGGGTGATGGGGTACACACGGGCGATGACCGACGCGGTGGTGCCCCGGGCCGAGGACTTCGACGAGATCGCCGCACTGCTGGCGCTGGCCTTCCACGGCGATCCCGATCCCGATGTGCACGAGGTCGAACGCCCGATCTTCGAGCCGGACCGGTCGCTGCTGGTCCGCGACGGCCGGACCGCGGTGGCGCACGCCGCCGCGTTCGGCCGCGACCTGACCGTCCCCGGGGCGCAGGTGCCCGCCGCGCACGTCAGCATGGTGGCGGTGGCGCCCACTCACCGCCGCCGGGGCCTGCTCAGCGGGCTGATGCGCCGGCAGCTACGGGAGATCCACGACGCCCGCCGGGAGCCGGTCGCGGTGCTCTGGGCCAGCGAGGGTCGCATCTACCCGCGGTTCGGCTACGGCTCCGCGGCCCAGCGGCTGGTGCTGTCCGCCGACACCACCGGGCTGCGGCTGCCCGCCCCGACGCCCGCCGAGGGCACGCTGCGCCTGGACCGGCCGGCCGCGCACGCCGGCGAGCTGGCCCGGGTGTACGAGCAGGCGCGCGCCGACCGTCCCGGCTGGTCCCGGCGGGACGAGCGCTGGTGGGCGTACGTGCTGGCGGACGTGAAGAGCCGCCGGGGCGGCGCCACCGAGCGGCGGGTGCTGCTGCACGACGGGCCGGACGGGCTCGACGGGTACGCGCTCTACCGCACCCGGGAGGACTGGCCCGGCGACATCCCCCGGGGCGAGGTGCAGGTCGGCGAGGTGGTGGCGCACACGCCGGAGGCGTACCTGGCGCTGTGGCGGCTGCTGCTCTCGGTCGACCTGACCCGCCGGCTGACCTTCCCGGTCGCCGCGCTCGACGAGCCGCTGCTGCGCCTGGTGGACGAGCCCCGACAGCTCGCCCCGGTGCTCGCCGACGGGCTCTGGGTGCGGGTGGTGGACGTGCCGGCCGCGCTGGCCGCCCGCCGCTACGCCGCCGACGTCGACGTGGTGGTCGAGGTCGCCGACGACCTGCTGCCGGAGAACACCGGCCGGTGGCGGCTGGTCGGCGGCCCGACCGGCGCCGAGTGCACGGCCACCACCGCGCCCGCGGAGCTGGCCTGCGACGTCCGCGCGCTCGGCGAGCTCTACCTGGGCGGCGCCACCCCGGCCGCGCTGGCCGCCACCGGCCGCGTCCGCGAGGTGACCCCCGACACCCTCACCCGCCTGACCCCCGCCCTGACCTGGCACCGCTCCCCCACCCCCATGGAGAACTTCTGACCCCACCCGCCCCGCACGCCCCGCACGCCCCGCCCGCCTCGTCGATCTTGGAGTTGTGGCACCTGCGTTAACGGGATCATTCCGACATCGCAGGCGCCACAACTCCAAGATCGGCGGGACGAACGGCTCCGGAGGGGCGGGTGGGGAGGCGGGTGGGCGGTACGGTCGGGGGGTGGGTGAGGCGGAGCGACGGCGACGGCGACTGCGGCATCACGGCGAGGCGCACGAGCCGGCCGACGCCGCGGAGACGAGCGCGAGCACGGCCGGCGTGCACGACGACGTCGCGCCCCGGCCGTCGCACGGTTCCCGGCGCGCCGAGTCGGATACGCCGGACGACGGCTCCCGGCCGCCACGCGGCAGCCGGCGCGGCGCCCCGTCCGCCGACGAGGGCGAACGCGGTCTGCGGGGCCTCGTCGGCTCCGGGTCCTCGCAGGTGAGCGTGGCCGCCGCGATGCGGGCCCGGGACGCCGCCCGGCCGACCGCCGACGACCTCGCCCAGGCCGAGGAGCGGGTGGTGCTGATCCGCCGCAACTGGGTGCCCCGCGAGGAACTGCCCCGCGCCGGACGCTGACCCCAGGGGGTCACGGGGGGCCGACGGGCTGCGCCGCGCTGCCGAACAGGTTGCGCCGAGGCAGGCCGCCCTGGTCACGCCACGCCAGCCGGGCCGAGCCGAGCCACGCCAGCCGAGCCACGCCAGCCGGGCCGAGCCACGCCAGCCGAGCCACGCCGAGCCGAGCCACGCCAGCCGAGCCACGCCGAGCCGAGCCACGCCAGCCGAGCCACGCCGAGCCGAGCCGAGCCAAGCCGAGCCAAGCCACGCCGGGCCACGCCGGGCCGAGCCACGCCGGGCCGGGCCACGCCGAGCCGGGCCGGGCCACGCCGAGCCGGACCCGACCCCGCCGGGCGGGCGGGGCAGCCGGCCCGGGCGCGGCGGGTCGGCGTCGGACGGGTCAGGCGGGCAGTTCCGGCAGCTTGCGGCTCTGCTCGTAGTCGGCGACCTGGGCGATCCGCCGGCTGTGCCGGGGGTTGCCGGAGAAGGCCGTGGTCAGGAACGCCTCGACCAGGGCGGTGGCCTCGTCCAGCGTGTGCTGCCGGGCGCCGATCGCGACGATGTTGGCGTCGTTGTGCTCCCGGGAGAGCTGCGCGGTGTCGACGTTCCAGGCGAGCGCCGCCCGGACGCCGGCCACCTTGTTCGCGGCGATCTGCTCGCCGTTGCCGGAGCCGCCGATCACCACGCCGAGGCTGCCCGGGTCACCGACCACCCGGTCGCCGGTGTGCAGGCAGAACGCCGGGTAGTCGTCGTCCGGGTCGAAGGCGTGCGGACCCACGTCCACCACCTCGTAGCCCTGCTTGGCCAGGTGGTTGGCCAGGTGCACCTTCAGCTCGAAGCCGGCGTGGTCGGATCCCAGGTAGACGCGCATACCGCGCAGTCTGACAGGCCCGCCTCCGGAATCGGCGCCGGGGCGTCGACCCGGAGGCGGTACGTCACACGCCGGTCAGCGGGGCAGCTCCGCCACCACCAGGCCGGCCCGCGCCTTCGGGGTGAACCAGGTGCTCTTGCGCGGCATCTTCTCCCGGGCCAGGTTGACCGCGACGAAGTCGTCCACGGTCACCGGCGCCACCAGCACGGCCAGCTCGGCCCGGCCGGCGTCGACCTCACCGGTCAGCCAGCTCGCCGGGTAGTCGCCCCCGACGTAGTTGATCCGCTTGTCGCCCGGGTCGAGGCCCAGCACGTCACGCAGCAGCAGCCGCTCGACCAGCGCGTGGTCCAGGTTCTCCAGCCGGCCGGCGCCGACGTGCGGCAGCGTCACCGCGTACCCCCGGCCGGCGAGGTGGAGGTGGACGGTGCCGCCGGTGGTCGGGACGCCGACCGGGCCGGCGGTCTCGGTGACCTCGGCACCGGCGGCGCGGAGCCGGTCGAGCAGCTCGTCCGGCGTGGTGGTCAGCTCGCTGACCAGCCGGTTGTAGGGCTGGATGGCGACCGACGCCGGCGTGGTGATCACCGAGAGGAAGCGCGGGAAGCCGCCGGTCTGCGCGGCCAGGCTGCGGTGGTTGCCGTCCGCGACCACCAGGTCGCCGCCGCCGGCCAGCGCGGTCAGCTCGTCCTGCGCCGGGCCGGGGCCGAGCAGCCAGATCGCGTGCGTCCGGCCGGACTGGTCGACGTCGGTGGCGGCGGGCGCGCCGGCCGACTCGGTGGCCGCCGCGAGCGCGGCGTGCAGCTCGTCGCCGCGCCCGGTCTGGAGCAGGAGTACGGGCGAGAGCAGGTGACCGAGCGCCTCGGCCAGCGCGACGCGCTCGCGCACCTTCGCGATGAACACGTCCTCGTTGCGGATCACCAGGCCGGGCTCGTCGGCGCGGGTGGAGATCTGGTCGGTGTCGACCATGGCCCACAGCCCGTACGCGTTCTCCTCGCCGGGCGCGCTGATCCGGTAGAGCACCACCACCTGCTCGGCGGGGGTGTAGCTGCCGTCCGCCTTGGCCTCGGTGAGACGGGCCACCGCGTCCGGGAGGGAGTCGAGGAACGACTTCCCGACGCTGTCCGGTGCCCGGTGGGGCATCTCGATGCCCAGGGCGCTGTGCGGATTGGCCGCCACGATGGCGGTGATCTCCGCGTCGTCGGCGAACTCGTCGTAGTTCTGCGCGCCGGTGCCGCCAGTGGTGATCCAGGCCCGGGCGATCGGATGCACGACCGTCATGCCCGCTGACGCTACCCGCGCCCGCCCCACCCCCGTCACCGGACTCGCCCCCTTCCACCAGGTGAAAGGAGGGGGCCCCGGTTAACGCTTCCGGTAGAGGCGGGGGCCCCGGTTAACAGCCGGGCGCTCAGGCGACGGGATCGCGGTGGCGACCAGGACCGGCCGGGCGGCGGGGCGGTGCGGACGGGCGGGCGCCGGCGTTGAGGCGTACCGTCGTCGCCCCCGCCGCGGCGCCGCCGGACCGGGTCGGCGGGCGACCGGCGCGGCCCGTCTCGGGCGGGGTCATCCGCGAGGTGGCCACGACCCGGGCCACCCCGACCACGATCGGCGGTGCCACCAGGTCGGCCAGCTCGGCCGGCTCGGCGGGCCAGTCGCCCTCGGCCACCGACCAGTACGTCGCACCGGAGTCCTCGGTCACCGGTGGCGGCGCGTCGTCGGACAGGCGGCGGTGCTTACCCATTGAGAATGCCTCCAGGGAGCTGCCGTGGTGCGGCCGCGCACGGGGCCGCCGGCTGGGACATCCGGTGAAACGAGCCCCGCACCGGCCCGGTGACGGGCGGCGCGGGGCTCGGCGTTGTTAAGCGGGGCCCCCGCCTCTACCAAATGCGTTAAGCGGGGGCCCCTCCTTACACCTCAGTCGAAGATGGGGGGCTGGGTGCGGGTGCGCTTCAGCTCGTAGAAGCCGGGGGTGGCGCTGACCAGCAGCACGCCGTCCCACAGCCGGCCGGCCGCCTCGCCCTTCGGCGCCGGCGTGATCACCGGGCCGAAGAACGCGACCTGGCCGGTCCCGTCCGGGCCGGGCGCGTGGACCACCGGCGTGCCCACCTCGGTGCCGACCGGCCGCATGCCGGCCTCGTGGCTGGCCCGCAGCGCGTCGTCGTACTGGGTGGACTCGGCGGCGTCGGCGAGCCCCGGGTCCAGCCCGACGTCGGTGAGCGCGCCGACCAGCATGTCCCGGCCCAGCTCCTCCTTGCCCAGGTGGATCCGGGTGCCCATCGCGGTGTAGAGCTTCGCCAGCGTCTCGGCGCCGTGCGCCTGCTCGACGGCGATGCACACCCGCACCGGACCCCAGCCCTTGGTCATCAGCTCCCGGTACTCCTCCGGCAGCTCCCGCCCCTCGTTGAGCACGGACAGGCTCATCACGTGGAACCGGATGTCCACGTCCCGGACCTGCTCGACCTCCAGCAGCCAGCGGGAGGTGATCCACGCCCACGGGCACAGCGGGTCGAACCACATGTCCGCGGTGACACGTTCGGTCACGGTGTCGTCCCTTCACGTCTTTCCCCGCGCCGGAACCCCGGCGCCTTCATCCTCAGATCCTCACCCCGCGCACCGTCGACCGGTAGCGGAATGAGAGCGTGACCTCGCCCACCGAAGGCGGTGCGTGCATGGAAGACTCGGTCCTGCGCCGGCCGTCACGAGCGGTCCGGGCCGGAACCGGTGCCGCGGGGCGCGGCGAGACGAGTGGGATGGAGACGAACAGTGCCGGGAGTGCGCAACCTGACCCAGGTCGAGGCGACCGAGCGGGCCCGCCTGCTCGAGGTGACCGGGTACGACATCAGCCTTGACCTGTCGACCGCCGTGCAAGCGACCGGTCGCACGTTCCGCTCGGTGACCGAGGTCCGGTTCCGCTGCACCGAGCCGGGGGCGACCACCTTCATCGAGACGGCCGCCGACTCGGTGCGCTCGGCCACCCTCAACGGCGACCCGGTCGACCTGTCCGACTGGTCCGCCGAGAAGGGCCTCACGCTGACCGGCCTGGCCGCCGAGAACGTGCTCGTGGTCGACGCCGACTTCGCGTACTCGAACAGCGGGCAGGGCCTGCACCGCACCGTCGACCCGGTCGACGGCGAGACCTACCTCTACAGCCAGTTCGAGACGGCCGACGCGCAGAAGGTCTTCGCCTGCTTCGACCAGCCCGACCTGAAGAGCGTCTACACCTGGCACGCCACCGTCCCGGACCACTGGAAGGTCGTGTCGAACATGCCGGTGGCCCGCGAGGAGGCCGCCGGCGAGGGCATGAAGACGCTGCACTTCACCGTGTCCGAGCGGATGAGCACCTACATCACCGCGCTCTGCGCCGGGCCGTACCACGAGGTGCGGCACACCCACGACGGCATCGACATGGGCTACTTCTGCCGGGCCAGCATGGCCCCGCACATGGACGCCGACGACCTGCACCTGATCACCACGCAGGGCTTCGACTTCTTCCAGGAGAAGTTCGGCGTGCGCTACCCGCTGCCCAAGTACGACCAGCTCTGGGTGCCGGACTTCAACGCCGGCGCGATGGAGAACTTCGGCTGCGTCACGCACGCCGAGTCGCACTACATCTTCCGCTCGCAGGTCACCGACTTCGAGTACGAGCAGCGCGCCAACACGATCCTGCACGAGCTGGCGCACATGTGGTTCGGTGACCTGGTCACCATGCGCTGGTGGAACGACCTGTGGCTGAACGAGTCGTTCGCCGAGTGGGCCAGCCACTGGTGCAACACCCACGCCACCCGCTTCACCGACGCCTGGACCACGTTCCTGTCCATCCGGAAGAACTGGGGCTACCGGCAGGACCAGCTCTCCTCCACCCACCCGGTCTACTGCGAGATGCCGGACCTGGAGGCCGTCGAGGTCAACTTCGACGGCATCACGTACGCCAAGGGCGCCAGCGTGCTCAAGCAGCTCGTCGCGTACGTGGGCGAGGAGCCGTTCCTGGCCGGTCTGCGTGCCTACTTCGGCAAGCACGCGTGGGGCAACGCCACCTTCGACGACCTGCTGTCCGAGCTGGAGGCGGCGTCCGGCCGGGAGCTGCGCAAGTTCGCCGCCCAGTGGCTGGAGACCGCGCAGGTCAACACGCTGCGCCCGGAGGTGACCGTCGGGGCCGACGGCACGTACGAGCGGGTGGTGGTCCGGCAGGAGGCGCCGGCCGGGCACCCGACGCTGCGCACGCACCGGATCGGGGTGGGCCTCTACGACCTGGCCGACGGCCGGCTGGCCCGCCGCGAGCTGGTCGAGGTGGACGTGACCGGCGAGCTGACCGAGCTGTCCGCGCTGCACGGCAAGCCGGCCGCCGACGTGCTGCTGCTCAACGACGAGGACCTCACCTACACCAAGCTGCGGCTGGACGAGCGGTCCATGTCGACGGTGGTGCAGCACATCTCCGGGTTCGACTCGTCGCTGGCCCGGGCGCTGTGCTGGACGGCCGCCTGGGACATGACCCGGGACGCCGAGCTGGCCGCCCGCGACTACGTGGCGCTGGTGCTGGCCGGGCTGACCGCCGAGACGGACATCAACCTGGTGACCGCCACGCTGCGTCAGGCGACCACCGCGCTCACCTTCTACGCCGACCCGGCGTGGGCGCCGACCGGCTGGGCGGACCTGGCCCGCACCGCGCGGACCGCGCTCGCCGCGGCGGAGCCGGGCAGCGGTTTCCAGCTCGCCTGGGCCCGCGCGTACGCCTCCTCGGCCCGCTCCAGCGAGGACCTGGCGACGCTGCGCGGCTGGCTGGACGGCAGCGGGGTGCCGGACGGGCTGACCGTCGACACCGAGCTGCGCTGGACCGTGCTCCAGTCGCTGGTCGCGAACGGCGCGGCCGGGACCGCCGAGGTGGACGCCGAGCTGGCCGGCGACCGCACCGCCAGCGGCGAGCGGGAGGCCGCCTACGCGTACGCCCTGGTGCCGACCGAGGCGAACAAGGCGTCGGTGTGGGCGCAGCTCACCGGCCCGGACCCGCTGCCGAACTGGCGCAACCGGGCGCTGCTGCAGGGTCTCACCCACCCGGCGCAGGCGGAGCTGACCGCCCCCTACCGGGAGCGCTACTTCGCCACCGTGGACCAGGTCTGGGCGCAGCGCGACAGCGAGCCGGCGCAGGAGTTCGTGCAGCTCGCCTACCCGTCGTACCTGGTCGACGAGGACACGGTGGCGGCCACCGACGCGTGGCTGGCCCGCGACGGCCAGCCGGCGTCGCTGCGCCGCCTGGTGGCGGAGGGCCGCGACGGCGTGGTCCGCGCGCTGAAGGCCCGCGAGCGGGACACCCGCAGCGCCTGAGCAGGGGCACGACGGCCGGGGCCGGCGTGGGCGCAGCCCGCGCCGGCCCCGGCCGTTTATCGTGTACGGAGGAGGTGGACGTGATGGCACAGCCGACCCACGAGTGGCATCCGCGTCAGCGGCCGTGGCAGGAGGAGGACCTGTCCGACCTCCCGGAAGACGGGAACCGCTACGAGATCATCGACGGGAGCCTGCACGTGACCCCGCCGGCCCTGCCGGAGCACCACGAACTCGCGGACGACATCCGGATGGCCCTGCGCCAAGTCGCCCCAGAGGGGTGGCGGGTGATTCGCGAGATCGGAGTACGAGTGCCCGAGGGCAACTTGATCCCGGACATCACCGTTCTCAAGTCGGATGCACCTCGGAAACAGATGTGGGCAGAACCGGCCAACGTTGCCCTGGTCATCGAGGTGGAGTCGCCCAACAGCCGGCGACATGACCGGTTCACCAAGCCCGCGCTCTATGCCGAGGCCGGCATCCTGCACTACTGGCGGGTCGAGCAGGGGGACTTCGGCCCGGTCGTCTACCGCTATCAATTGGTCAAGGGCGTGCACTACGACCTGGTCGGGACTCTCGGCCCCGACGATCCGGTGCACATCGACGAGCCTTGGCCGATGCGGCTCGACCCCTCCGCCTGGCCCCGCTGACACGACGAGAAAGCCCGGCCCACGCGGTACGCGGGCCGGGCTTCGTCGTGGCTGCGGGCGGTCAGCCCTTGCCGGCGTGGCTGGCGAGCTGGTCGAGGCCCTGGATGACGCCGCCGGCCAGGTCGCCGCCGCCGAAGGAGGCCACCATGGAGAGCGCGGCCAGCTTGGTGTACGTGTCGGGGATGCGCTTGCGCGCGTACTTGCCGG
The DNA here is from genome assembly GCF_013694245.2 of Micromonospora ferruginea. Classification (NCBI taxonomy): domain Bacteria; kingdom Bacillati; phylum Actinomycetota; class Actinomycetes; order Micromonosporales; family Micromonosporaceae; genus Micromonospora; species Micromonospora robiginosa. The sequence continues at coordinate 93,844 of NZ_CP059322.2, read as the reverse complement.
TGACGATCTCCAGCTGACGCTGGTTGGGCGACACCGCGATCAGCACCGAGCGGTCCGGGTCGGCGAGCTGCCGGTGCAGCCGCTCGGCGTGTTCCCGGATCGGCTCGTCGAGGCCGCCGACGTAGACCGAGAAGACCAGGCCGGTCCCCTGGTCGGCGAGGCGCAGCGCCTCGTCGATGCGGAGCAGTTGCCGGGTCGAGAACGGCCCGTCCAGCACGTCGGGCGGGGTGCCCGTCCCGGTCGTGGGCCGCGCTTCACCAACGGTCACTTGCGCCTCCGGTTCCACTGGCCGGTGCCTCCCGGCCGGCCTGCTCCTGCTTGCGGCTGGTCAGCGCCGGCGCCTGCGCCCCGGCGGTCAGCGCGGTGCCGGCCGAGTCGGCCAGCTGCTCCGGACGGCCCAGGAACCAGACCGGAGTGAAGTCGAAGGGCCGCCCCGGCCGGTAGCGCTTGGCGCCGCCACCGCTGCCACGGCTGCCGGCGGCCGCCAGACCGGCGATCACCAGCACCGCGGCGGCCGGGATGCCGACGAAGAACACCAACGTCTCGGTAACAGACAATCCCAACGCCCCCAGGCGGAAAGAGACCAGGAATGTTCCGGGTCGGGTGGACGGTCACGACGGGCCGCGCCCGACCTCGCTTGTGATGTTCACGTTAGCGGAGTCGACGGCCCGCCAGATTGCGGGGTGCTGATCCCATCCGCCACACCAGTGCTCCAGTTGCGCGGCAGTGGCGGTCAATGTCGCGTCGTCGCCGTACCGGCCGGTGAGCAGCACCCCGACCGGCAGGCCCTCGGCGGTCCGGCCGACCGGCAGCGAAACGGACGGATCGCCGGTGACGTTGAAGACCGCGCAGTAGGGCGAGAAGCGCCGCTGCCTGTCGAAGTCCTCCGCCGGGTCGAGCGCGGCGAACGCGCCGACCGGCGCCTGCGGTGCGGACAGCGTGGGGCAGAGCAGCAGGTCACAGCCGGCGGTACGGCGTACGCCGTGGCGTACCTGCACCTGCAGCTCGCCGAGCGCGGCCATCAGCCGGGACGCGCCGACCGCCTCGCCGCGTTCGCGCAGGAACCGGGTCAGCGGCAGCAGCTCGCCCTCCCGGCCGGCCGGCACCGGGGCGAGCGCGAGCGCGTACCAGACGGTCTCGAACATCGGCCAGGCCTCCGGGCCGAGTGGCGCGGGAACCTCGACCACCTCGTGCCCGGCGTCGGCGAGCAGCGCGGCGGCCCGGTCGACGGCGGCCACGCAGTCGGGGTGGACCGGCTCGTCGGCGAGCATCCCGGCGGTGAAGCGGCCGATCCGCAGCCGGCCGGGGTCGGCGGCGCGGGCCGCGCCGAGGTAGCCGCCGGCGGGCGCGGCCGGCGGCAGGTAGGGCTCGCCGGGCACCGGCCGGGCCAGCACGTCGAGCAGCGCGGCCACGTCGGCGACGGTGCGGCCGATCGGCCCGTTGGTGGGCAGCCCGAACGCGCCGAAGCCGAGCGGCCCGCCGGAGACCAGCCCCCGGCTCGGTTTGTGCCCGACCAGGCCGCAGAGCGCGGCCGGGATGCGCAGTGAGCCGCCGCCGTCGGAGCCCTGCGCCACCGGCGCCAGGCCGGCGGCGACCGCGGCGGCCGCGCCGCCGCTGGAGCCACCCGCGGTGTACGCCAGGTCCCACGGGTTGCGGGCCGGCGGCGCGACCCGCCCCTCGGAGTAGAGCGAGCAGCCCAGCTCGGAGGTGGTGGTCTTGCCGAGGCTGACCAGGCCGGCGTCGCCCAGGAAGCGGACCACGTCGGCGTCGACCGGCGGCACGAAGTCGGCGAAGGCGGCCGAGCCGAACGTGGTGCGCACGCCGGCGGTCAGCGTGAGGTCCTTGATCGCGGTGGGCACCCCGTGCAGCGGCCCGCGCGTGTCGGCCGGGGCGGCGTCGGCGGCGCGGGCGGCGGCCCGGGCGCGCTCGGCGGTGACGGTGACGAACGCGCCGACCGTGTCGCCGAGCGCGTCGACCCGGCGCAGGTGGTGCTCGACCAGCTCCACGCTGGACAGCTCGCCCCGGCGGATCGCGGCGGCCTGCTCCAGCGCGGTCAGGTCGTGCGGCTCGGCCATGCCACCATCCTGCCCGTTCGGCGGCGGGACGGCCGGGCGACACGGCCGGGGCCCATACCCGGCTGGCATGACCGGATCGGGATTGCCGGGCCGGGGCGCGGACGCGGACGATGGCCGTATCGATCGACCTAAGTCGATGTCGCCGCAACCACCACCCCAGGGAGCGCGCCGTGCAACCCGTACCCGACCCGCAGAGCACCCCACCCCCGACCCGCCGTCTTCCGCGGATCCTCCGCCCGCTGCTCGCCCTGGCGCTGACCGCCGCCGGTCTCGCCGCCCTGCCCGCGGCACCGGCCGGGGCCCGCGACGGCGCCCCGGCCACGACGCTGGCCGCCAACCCCTACGAGCGGGGCCCCGCGCCCACGACCGCCAGCATCGAGGCCACCCGCGGGCCGTTCGCCATCGCGCAGACCACCGTCGCCGCGTCGAGCGTGAGCGGTTTCCGGGGCGGCACGATCTACTACCCGACCAGCACCGCCGAGGGCACCTTCGGCGCGGTCGCCGTCTCCCCCGGCTTCACCGCCAGCCAGTCCTCCGTCGCCTGGCTCGGACCACGCCTGGCCTCCCAGGGCTTCGTGGTCATCACCATCGACACGCTGTCCGTCTACGACCAGCCGGCCAGCCGCGGCACCCAACTCCTGGCCGCCGTGGACTACCTGGCCACCACCAGCACGGTGCGCGCCCGGGTGGACCGGAACCGGCTCGCCGTGATGGGACACTCGATGGGCGGCGGCGGCAGCCTCTCGGCGGCGAACGCCCGGCCCTCGCTCCAGGCGGCGATCCCGCTGACCGGCTGGCACACCGTGAAGAACTGGTCGTCGGTACGCGTGCCGACGCTCGTCATCGGCGCCGAGAACGACACGGTCGCGCCGGTGTCGTCGCACTCCGAGCCGTTCTACACCAGCCTGCCGGCCACCCTGGACAAGGCGTACCTGGAGTTGAACGCGGCGAGCCACTCCGCGCCGACCTCGCCGAACGTGACGGTCGCGAAGTACAGCATCTCCTGGCTCAAGCGGTTCGTCGACGACGACACCCGCTACGAGCAGTTCCTCTGCCCGGCGCCCCGGGGCAGCGCCATCGAGGAGTACCGGGACACCTGCCCGCACTCCTGACCCGGCCCTACGCATGGTCGGGTGCGTCCGTCGTCGCCCCGGCGACAACGGACGCACCCGGAGCGATGCGTTCAGGAGAGGGTGCCGGGCGGGGCCACCCACTCCGATCGCGGGCCGCCGACGTCGGCCAGCAGATCGAAGTCGCGGTCGTAGTGAAGGACGGTCGCGGAGTGTTCGGCCGCGACCGCCGCGACCGTGAGGTCGACCGGGCTCGCGGCCCGGTGATACCCCCGCGCGGTGAGTGCCAGTTGCAGGTCCCGGGCGCGAGTGGAGACGGCCGTGGTCACCGGAAGCTCGACCATGAGCTGGGCGCGACGGGCGCGGATGGCCATCGCGTCACGAAAGTCCCGCGCGCTGCGACCGTCCTCCAGGTCGAGCGGGAGACATGTCGCCGCCAGTCCTTCCTCCAGGACGGCGCTCACCCTCTTGGCCACGACGGGCAGCCGAAGCCGAGCCCATGCCGAGGTGTCGATGAGATAGAGGCCGGCAGTCGTCACGCCGCGTTCTTCTCGCTGTCGGGCATCTTGTCGTCGTCGACGATGCCCGTCCAGTCGCGGTCGATCGACAGCAGTTCCCGGATCGCCTCCATCCGCTCGCCGCGCTCGGCGACCAGCCGCAACGCCGCGTGGATCGTGTCCTTCTTGCTCTTGGTGCCGAGTTCACGCCGGGCGCGCTCGAGCAGTTCGTCGTCCAGGTCGATGACAGTCTTCACGAAGCGATTGTATACGCCCCGAGGTTCTTTATATATCGACTCGGCCGAGGAAGCGCAGGGCGTTGCCGCCGAGCAGCGCGGCCCGCTGCGCGTCGGTGAGGAAGTCGGAGCGGTGCACCACCTGCCCGACCGGCCGCTCCCCCAGCGGATACGGGTAGTCGCTGCCGAGCAGCACCCGATCGGCGCCCATGGTGTCCACCAGCAGCCGCAAGGCGGCCGGTTCGAACACCACCGAGTCGACGCTGAACCGGTCGACGTAGGAGCTGGGCGGCGCGCCGGACGCACCGCGTACCAGGTCGCCGCGGCGGTGCCAGGCGTTGTCGGCGCGGCCCAGCCAGAACGGGAAGCTGCCGCCACCGTGGGCGAAGCAGATCCGCAGCGTCTCCGGCACCCGGTCGAAGACGCCGCCGAGGATCAGCGCCAGCACCGACAGGTGCGTCTCGGCCGGCATCCCGGTCAGCCAGCGGGCCATCCACCGGTTCAGCCGGGGCCCGCCGGGCATGTCCCACGGGTGCACGAAGACCGGCGCGCCGACCTCGGCGCAGTGGGTCAGGAACGCCACGATGCCGGCGTCGTCGAGGTCCCGGTCGCCGACGTGGTTGCCGATCTCCACCCCGGCGTGCCCGGCGGCGAGGCAGCGGTCCAGCTCGGCGCAGGCCAGGTCGGCGTCCTGCAACGGCACCTGGCAGAACGGCACCAGCCGGTCACCGCCGGCGGCGGTGACCTCCAGGGTCAGGTCGTTGAAGATCCGGGCCACCTTGACCGCCTGGTCGGCCGGGCGGTCGTAGCCGAAGAAGACCGGGGTGGGCGACACCACCTGCACGTCGACGCCGTCGGCGGCCATGTCGGCGAGCCGGGTGGGCGCGTCCCAGCACGGCGCCCCGACCGGCCGGAACTCCGTCTCCCCCACCATGATCATGGCGGCGCGCTCGGAGTCCACCCGCAGCCACGGCCAGCCGGACCCGCCGCAGGCCGCGGCGAGGTCCGGCCACCCCTTCGGTACGACGTGCGTGTGCACGTCCACCACCGGCAGCGGCATCAGCCCTTGCCCGGGTGCAGCGCGCCGCAGTTGTCGCAGGTGCGGGCCTTCTCGTCGGCGTAGAACGCGGCGAAGACCGGGGGCAGGTCGGCGGCGATGTCACGCACCTGCAACTCGACCTCGTGCACCTTGTGGCTGCACTCGGCGCAGTACCACTGGAACTTCTCCAGCGTGCCCTCATCGCGGACCCGCTCGATCACCATGCCGATCGAGCCGGCCTCCGGACGCTGCGGCGAGTGCGGGGTGTTGCGCGGCAGCATCCACATCTGCCCCTCGCGCACGTGCACCGTACGCGGACCCTCGGGCGTCATCAGGTTGACGTGCATGTTGCCCTTGACCTGGTAGAAGAACTCCTCGTACGGGTCGACGTGGAAGTCGGTGCGCTGGTTCGGCCCGCCCACCACCATGACGATGAAGTCGTCGCTGCCGGGCAGCATCTCCTTGTTGCCCACCGGCGGCTTGAGCAGGTGCTGGTTCTCCCCGATCCAGCCGGTGAAGCTGAACGGCTCGGCGATCTCACTCATGACGGACCTCCCGACGGCAGTAGGGCGACGGCCTGCATCTCGATCAGCAGGTGCGGGTGCGGAAGCTGGTGCACGGCCACCGTGGTCCGGGTCGGACCGGTGGCGTCGAAGAACTCCGCCCACACCTCGTTGTAGCCACCGAAGTCGTTCATGTTGACCAGGTAGCTGGTGACCTGCACCAGGTCGGCCAGGTCGGCGCCGACCGAGCGCAGCAGGTCCCGGATGTTCCCGATCACCGCCCGGGTCTGCTCCCGGACGTCCAGGTCGGTGGTGCCGAACTCGTCCACCGACACACCGGCGAACGTGTTGTCCGGCCGGCGTGCCGACGTACCGGAGACGAAGACGAACCCGCCGGCCACCTTGACGTGCGGGAACGCCCCGCGCGGCACGGCCTTCCCGGCGACGACCCGGCCGGTCGCTGGGCCGCTTTTCGTTCGCGACTGCGGGGCTCGCAAAACCGGCTCACTCCTCGCGCTCACGGGATTGCCTTCAGCGAGGCGGAACCCAGCTTCTCCACGGTGGCGCGCACGTGCGCGCCCGGGCGCAGCGGCACCGCGGCGGTGGCCGCGCCGGCCAGGAAGACCCAGCCCCTGCGCAGCCGGACGCCGTGCCGGCCGGCCAGCCGCAGGCCCTCGTCGAGCGCGCGGCGCGGGTCGCCGAGGATCGCCGCGGTCGAGCCGACCTGCGCCACCCGCCCGTCGATCTCCAGCAGCACGCCCAGATTGTCCAACCCGTCCGGCACCGGCGACCAGGGCCCGATCGCGAACGCGGCGGCCGAGGTGTTGTCCGCGACCACGTCCGGCAGGGAGAAGGTGAAGTTCGCGTACCGGGAGTCGATCAGCTCGATCGCCGGGGCGACCGCGCGGACCGCGCGGGTGAACGAGCCGACCGGCTCGCCCGGGTCGGGCAGCCGGTCCAGCAGGAACGCCACCTCCGGCTCGACCCGGGGGTGGATGAAGTCGGCGGTGTCGACCGTCCCGCCGTCGGGCACCCGCATCACGTCGGTGAGCCGGCCCCAGATCACCTCGTCCACGCCGACCTGGGCCATCTTGGCCTTGCTGGTCAGCCCCATCTTCAACCCGACCAGCCGCTCGCCGCGGTCGAGGCGGCGCCGCACCAGCGCCTCCTGCACCGCGTACGCGGTGTCCACGTCGAGGCCGGTCTCGGCGGCGAGCTGCGGAATCGCGGTGGCGGAGTCCGCCGCCGCGCCCAGCTTCTCCGCGATCCCCGCGACGTCCGGACCGATCATGAGGTCTGCTCCTTGCCGGCCAGGTCCAGTGCCACGTCCACGATCATGTCCTCCTGACCACCGACCATCCGGCGGCGGCCCAGCTCGACCAGGATGGAACGGACGTCCACCCCGTACTTCGCCGAGGCCCGCTCGGCGTGGCGCAGGAAGCTGGAGTAGACGCCCGCGTACCCCAGGGAGAGCGTCTCCCGGTCGACCTGCACCGGCCGGTCCTGCAACGGGCGGACCAGGTCGTCGGCGGCGTCCATCAGCGCGAACACGTCGCAGCCGTGCTTCCAGCCGTGCAGCTCGGCGACCGCGACGAAGACCTCCAGCGGGGCGTTGCCGGCGCCCGCGCCCATTCCGGCCAGCGACGCGTCCACCCGCACGGTGCGCCCGGACGGCGAGCCGAGCGGGCCGTCGCCGAGGATCCGGCCGTGCTCGACCGCCAGCACGCTGTTCGCCACACCCAGCGACAGGTTGTGGTGCGCGTGGATGCCGATCTGCGTCTCCGGCGCCAGCACCTGCCGGTACGCGTCGACGCGCTGCGCCACGTCGGACATCAGCAGCCGTCCGCCGGAGTCGGTGACGTAGACGCAGTGCGCGCCGTACGACTCCATCAGCCGGGCCTGGGCGGCCAGCCCGGCCGGGTCGTTGAGGTGCGACATCATCAGGAACCCGGAGACGTCCATGTCGTTCTCCCGGGCCCAGGCGATGTGCTGGGCGGAGATGTCCGCCTCGGTGCAGTGGGTGGCGATCCGCACGCTGGTCACGCCGAGCGCCTTCGCCGCCTTCAGGTCGGCGATCGTGCCGATGCCGGGTAGCAGCAGCGTGGTGAGCCGGGCGTTCGTCAGCACCTCGGCGGCGGCCGAGATCCACTCCGCGTCCGAGGCCGCGCCGTGGCCGTAGTTGACGCTGGAGCCGGCCAGCCCGTCACCGTGCGCCACCTCGATGGCCGCCACCCCGGCCGCGTCCAACGCGGCGGCGACGGTCCGGACCTGGTCGACGGTGTAGCGGTGGGCGATGGCGTGCATGCCGTCGCGCAGCGTCACGTCCTGGATGTAGAGGTCGGTCATCGCGCGGCCACCTCCCGCAGGGCCACCAGCCGCTCGGCGGTGCGCAGCGCGGCCGACGTCATGATGTCCAGGTTCCCGGCGTACGCGGGCAGGTAGTGCCCGGCGCCGGAGACCTCCAGGAAGACCGACACCTGAAGGCCGGTGACGTGCCGGCCGAGCACCGGCGCGTACGTGTCCACCGGGTCGAACTGCACCTCCTGCTTGAGCCGGTAGCCGGGCACGTACTCCTGCACGGCCCGCACCATGTCGGCCACCGAGTCGGCGATCTCCACCCGGTCCGCGTCGGCGTCCGGGCAGAGGCAGTAGACGGTGTCCCGCATGAGCAGCGGCGGGTCGGCCGGGTTCAGCACGATGATGGCCTTGCCGCGTTCGGCGCCGCCGACCACCTCGATGGCCCGCGCGGTGGTCTCGGTGAACTCGTCGATGTTGGCCCGGGTGCCCGGTCCCGCCGACTTCGAGGCGATCGAGGCGACGATCTCCCCGTACGCGACCGGGGTGACCCGGCCGACCGCGTGCACGATCGGCACGGTGGCCTGCCCGCCGCAGGTGACCATGTTGACGTTCGGCTCGTGCAGGTGCTCGTCCAGGTTGACCGGCGGCACCACGTACGGGCCGATCGCGGCCGGGGTCAGGTCGACCACGGTCCGGCCGTGCGCGCGCAGCACCTCGTCGTGGTGGCGGTGCGCGCCGGCCGAGGTGGCGTCGAAGACCAGCTCGACGTCGGCGAACTCGTCCATCGCGACCAGGCCGTCGACGCCCTCGGCGGTGGTGGCCACGCCGAGCCGGCGGGCTCGGGCCAGGCCGTCGGAGGCCGAGTCGATGCCGGCCATCGCCACCATCCGCAGTTCGGTGCTCAGGCGCAGCACCTTGATCATCAGGTCGGTGCCGATGTTGCCCGACCCGAGCACCGCCACCCCGACAGTCATGAGGTCTCCTTCGAGAAGCAGGTCCGCACCGAGCCGAGCCCGGAGATCCGCGCCTCGTACGCGGCGCCCGGCGTGACCGGCACCATCGGGCCGAGCGCGCCGGACAGCACCACGTCACCGGCCTTCAGCGGGTCACCGGCGCGGGCCATGGTGCCGGCCAGCCAGCGCAGCGCGTGCAGCGGGTTGCCGAGGCAGGCCGCGCCCGCGCCCACCGAGACCGGCTCCCCGGCGTGCTCCAGCACCATCCCGCACAGCCGCAGGTCCACGTCGGCGAGCCGGCGCGGCGCGGTGCCGAGCACGAACAACCCGCTGGACGCGTTGTCCGCCACGGTGTCCACGATGGAGATGTCCCAGTCGGCGATCCGCGAGTCGACGATCTCGATGGCCGGCAGCACGTGGTCCACCGCCCGGATCAGGTCGACCGTGGTGACCCGCTCATCCGGCAGGTCCGCGCCGAGCACGAAGGCGATCTCCGCCTCCACCCGGGGCTGGAGCAGCCGGCCGATCGACACCTCCTCGCCGTCGCCGACGGCCATGTCGTCGAAGAGCACCCCGAAGTCGGGCTGGAAGACGCCGAAGCTCTCCTGCACGGTCCGGGAGGTCAGGCCGATCTTCGCGCCGACCCGGCGGTGCCCCTTGCCCAGGCGCTGCCGGGTGTAGACCTGCTGCGCCTGGTACGCGGCCTCGACGTCGCCCTCCGGCAGCAGCCGGCCGCGCAGCGGCGGGCAGGGTTTCCCCTCCTGCCGGGCCACCGCCAGCTCCCGGTTGGCGGCCTCGATGTCCACGGTCATGTCGGCTCCTCGCCCGTTCATGTCAGGTCCACGCAGACGTTCGTCAACTCCGAGTAGAAGGCCAGCGAGTGCACGCCGCCCTCGCGGCCCACCCCGGACGCCTTCACCCCGCCGAACGGGGTGCGCAGGTCACGCAGGAACCAGGTGTTGACCCAGACGATGCCGGCGTCCAGTCGCACCCCGGCCCGGTGCGCCCGGCCCACGTCCCGGGTCCACACGGTCGCCGCCAGGCCGTAGTCGGTGCCGTTGGCCAGCGCGTACGCCTCGTCCTCGTCGTCGAACGGCGCCACGTGCACCACCGGGCCGAAGATCTCCTCGCGGTTGGTGCGGGCGTCCGCCCCGAGCCCGGTGAGCACCGTCGGCTGCACGTACGCGCCGCCGTCGCGGGCGTCGCCGAAGCGCGGCGTGCCGCCCCCGGCGCGCACCTCGGCGCCCTCGGTGCGGGCCAGCGCGTAGTGGCCGAGCACCTTGTCCCGGTGCGCGTGCGAGATCAGCGGCATGTTCGCCGTCGCCTCGTCCGCCGGCCAGCCGTACGCCAGCTCGTCGGCGCGCTTCGCCAGCCGCGCGGTGAACTCCTCGAACACCGGCCGCTGCACGTAGATCCGCTCGGTGCAGAGGCAGACCTGGCCGCCGTTGGTGAAGCTGGACCGCACCGAGCCGGCGACCGCCGCGTCCAGGTCGGCGTCGGCGAAGACCAGGCCGGCGTTCTTGCCGCCCAGCTCGAAGCTGACCGCCTTCACCCCGTCGGCGGCGGCGCGCATGATGGCGCTGCCGGTGGCCGACTCGCCGGTGAACGTGATCGCGTCCACGCCCGGGTGCCGGGTCAGGTGCTCGCCGGCCGAGCCGGGCCCGAACCCGTGCACCAGGTTGAACACGCCGTCCGGCACACCGGCCGCGGCCATCACCTCGGCCAGCAGCGTGGCCGACGCCGGGGTCTCCTCGCTGGGCTTGACCACCACCGCGTTGCCGCAGGCCAGGGCCGGGGCGACCTTCCAGGTGAGCAGCAGCAGCGGCAGGTTCCACGGCACGATGACCGCGACCACGCCGACCGGCTTGCGGACCGCGTAGTTGAGCGCCCGGCCGCCGGTCGGGGTGACCGTGGTGAACGACTCGGTCGGCGCGGTCGCCACGATCTCGGCGAACGCCCGGAAGTTGGCCGCGCCGCGCGGGATGTCCAGCGTGCGGGCCTGCGAGATGGCCTTGCCGGTGTCGGCGACCTCGGCCGCGACCAGGTCGTCGAAGCGGCGTTCCAGCTCGTCGGCGACCCGGCGCAGCACCTCGGCGCGCTCCCGCTCCCCCATCCGGCCCCACGGGCCGCGCAGCGCGGCCCGGCCGGCGGCCACCGCGTCGTCGACCACCGTGGACGACGCCTCGACCACCTCGAACACGGGTTCGCCGGTGACCGGGCTGCGCTTGGTGAACCGGGGGCCGGCGTCGACGAACGCGCCGCCGACGAAGTTGCGCAGCAGGCCGGGCCCGTCCGGCGCGTGCCCGGTCATCAGCCGCGGGTCCCAGAGCGTCATCGCCGCCTCCCCAGCGCCGCGCCGACGCCGGCGGCCAGCAGCGCCGCCGCCCCGGCCGCGACCGCACCGACCGTCGCGTACTGGCGTCGCACCCGGCGGCGCACCTCGGCGTACGGGGTGGTGGAGAACGACACCAGCTCGTACTGGGAGACGTAGCGGCCGGGCAGCGCCCGTTCCAGCGCGTGCTCGACCTTCTTGCGGGTGCGGAACACCGGGGAGGCGACCTTGTCCCGCATCTCCACGAAGTTGGCCAGCGCCATCCGGGCGATCGCCTCGGCGTCGTCCTGGCGGCGGCGCTGGAACAGCGGCAGCGCGGCGGCCCACTCGTCGTCGCACTCGTCCAGGCACCGGTCCAACGCGACGACGTCCTCGAACGCGCAGTTCGCGCCCTGGCCGTAGAACGGCACGATGGCGTGCGCGGCGTCGCCGACCAGGCCGACCGTGCCGGCCACCTGCCACGGGGTGCAGCGCACCGTGCCGAGCACGCCGACCGGGTTGTGCTGGTAGTCGTCGACCAGGTTCGGCGCCAGCGGGACCAGGTCCGGGTAGTGGGTGGCGAAGAACCGTTCGATCGCGGCCGGGCTGCTCAGCGACGCGAAGCTGCTGGTGCCGTGGGTGGGCCAGAACAGCGTGCAGGTGAACGAGCGGTCCGGGTTCGGCAGCGCGATCATCATCGAGGTGCCACGCGGCCAGATGTGCAGCGCGCCCGGGTCCAAGGCGAACTCCCCGCCGATCGGCGGGATGGTCAGCTCCTTGTAGCCGTAGTCGAGGAAGTCGAGGCTCTCGGTCAGGCCCCCGTACGCCAGCAGTTGCCCGCGCACCGCGGAGCCGGCGCCGTCGGCACCGAGGACGACCGGCGCGGTGGCGGTGACCTTGCCCCGCGGCGTCTCGAACGTCATCTCGCCGCCGACCGGGTCGAGGCCGACCAGCCGATGGTCGAACGCGACCCGCACGCCGGGCAGCGCGGCGGCGGCGTCGAGCAGCGCGTTGTTCAGCGCGCCCCGGCTGATCGAGTTGATCGCCCGGTCCCCGGAGACGCTGTACGACTGGAACTGCGGCTCGCCCTCGACCGGGTGGATCATCCGCCCGCGCATCGGCAGCGCGTCCGCCATCACCTGCCCGTCCAGGCCGATGCGGCGCAGCGCGTCGAGGCCGCGCTCGGAGAGCGCCAGGTTGATCGAGCGGCCCCGCTCGACCGTGCCGGTGCGCGGGTCCGGCCGGCGTTCGTAGAGGGCGACCGGGTAGCCGCGCCGGGCCAGGAAGCAGGCCAGCAGGCAGCCGGCCAACCCGGCCCCGACCACCGCGATCTCGTCGCGTTCCGTGCTCATCGGCCCTCCTCCGGCGACACCGTCGCGGCCAGCGCCTCGGCGACCCGCCAGCAGTCGTGGTACGTCGAGTAGAGCGGCACCGGAGCGAACCGGACGATGTCCGGCTCCCGGGCGTCGGCGATCACACCGTGCTCGTGCCGCAGCCGCTTGGTCAGCTCGCTCGCGCTCCCGGTGCCGATCCTCACCGAGAGCTGGCAGCCGCGCCGGGCCGGGTCGCGGGGCGTGACCACGGTCAGCGGCCGGCCGGGCGTCACCTCGTCGAGCAGCCGCTCCAGCCAGCCGGTGAGCCGCAGGCTGCGCTCCCGCAGCGCCGGCATGCCGACGGCGTCGAACAGCTCCAGCGAGGTGCGCACCGGACCCATCGCGAAGATCGGCGGGTTGGAGATCTGCCAGGCCTCCACGGTGGCCGGTGGCCGGGACGTCGGCGTCATCTCGAACCGGGTGGCCGCTTCGGTGCTCCACCAGCCCTCGAACCGCGGCAGCGCGGGGTCGCCGAGGTGGCGTTCGTGGACGAAGACGCCGCCGAGCGCGCCCGGCCCGGAGTTGAGGTACTTGTAGGAGCACCAGGCCGCGAAGTCCACGTCCCAGTCGTGCAGCGCCAGCGGCACGTTGCCGGCCGCGTGCGCGAGGTCCCAGCCGACGACCGCGCCGGCGGCCCGCCCGGCGGCGGTGATCGCCGGGATGTCCATCAGCTCGCCGGTCAGGTAGTTGACGCCGCCGAGCAGCAGCAGCGCGACGGTGTCCCCCTCGGCCGCCAGGAAGTCGGTGACGTCGGACGTGCGCAGGGTGTCCTCGCCCGGGCGGGGCGTGAGCCGCACCACCGCGGCGTCCGGGTCGAGGCCGTGGAAACGGGCCTGGCTGCGCACCGCGTAGCTGTCCGACGGGAACGCGCTGTCCTCGATGACGATCCGGGTGCGCTCGCCCGCCGGGCGGTAGAAGCTGACCATCAGCAGGTGCAGGTTGACCGTCAGCGAGTTCATCACCACGGTCTCGGTGGGCAGCGCGCCGACCAGCCGGGCGGCCGGCGCGGTCAGCAGCTCGTGGTAGGACAGCCAGGGCCGTGCCGCCTCCAGGTGCCCCTCCACGCCCAACCGGCGCCAGGCGTCCAGGTCGGCGGCGAGTTCGTCGGCGGTGGCCCGGGGTTGCAGGCCCAGCGAGTTGCCGGCCAGGTAGGCCGCGTCGGGGTGCCGCCCGCCCTCGGCCGGCGGCACGTGGAACAGGTGCCGGTGGCCGGGGTCGGCGGCGTCGAGCCGGTGGGCTTCGCTCTCGGGGGTGTGCATCGGTTCTTCTCCGGTCACATCGCGGTACGGGCCGACCACAGCTCCGGGAAGACCACCCGGGCCATGCTGCGCTGCAACCATGCCAGCCCGGCCGAACCGCCGCTGCCCACCTTCGCGCCCATGGTGCGCTGCACCGCCTTGACGTGGTTCCAGCGCCAGTCGCCGAACTGCTCGGCCACCTCGGTCAACGCGTCGCCGAGCAGCCGCAGGTGGTTGTCCGGCCCGCCGTCGCCGTAGACGCGCACCCAGGCCGCCTCGACGCTCGGGTGCGACTCGTGCTCGACCGTCACGTCCCGCTCCAGCAGCTCGGCCGGCAGGGCGAAGCCACGGCGGGCGAGCAGCGCGACCACGTCGTCCCAGAGGCTCGGCGTGGCCAGCGCGGCGGTCAGCTCGGCGTGCACGTCGGTCTGCCGGCGGAACGGGCGGATCAGCGCCGGGTCCCGCAGGCCGAGCAGGAACTCCAGTTGCCGGTACATCGCCGACTGGAAACCGGAGCCCTCGCCGAGGCGGTCGCGGAAGCGGTTGAAGTCGGCCGGGGTCATCCACCGCAGCCCCTGCCAGGCCGCGTTGAGCCCCTCCAGGTGCAGCGCGGCGCGGCGCAGCGGCGGCAGCGCCTCCCAGACCCGGTTGGCCCGTACCTCGCGCTGGGCGTGCCGCAGCTCGTGGCAGGTCAGCTTGAAGTACAGCTCCATGATCTGGCTGACCATCAGGAAGGACATCTCGCCCGGGTCCTCGCTGAGCGGCTGCTGGAGCCGGTGCAGCGTGCTGGCGTGGACATAGGCGTCGTAGGGCACGCGCTCGGCGAACTCCAGCGTCGGCTCGCCGCCGTTGCGCGCCGCCCGGGCGGCCCGCTGCTGCGGGCTGGCCGGGCGCACCGCCGTCGTGTGTTCCACCGTCTTCTCCGTCCGTGCGCGGGGTAGACGCCATGATCCCGCCGCCGGACGGGCGGACGGAATGCCTGTTCAACGGCGGTAGGGTGGGCTGACCTCACGAACTGAAAGCATCTCGGGTCATCGACTTCACGGAAGAAAGGTCACCGCGTGGACGACATGGACTGGGCGCTGCTGCGCGAGCTCCAGGCCGACGCCCGGCTCTCCTACAGCGAGCTGTCCCGCCGGGTGCACCTGTCGCCGCCGGCGGTCGCGGAACGGGTCCGCCGGCTGGAGGAGTCCGGGGTGATCACCGGCTACCACGCGCACGTGGACCTGAGCCGGGCCGGGCGGACCGTGCTCGCGCTGATCCGGATGTCCTGCTACGGCGCCCGCTGCATCCTCAACGACCCGGACGTGGCGCGCTGGCCGCAGATCATGGAGATCCACCGCATCACCGGCGACGCGTGCAGCATGCTCAAGGTCGCCGCCGGGTCGATGGGCGAGTTCGAGGCGGTGATCGACCGCCTGGCCCCCTACGGCCAGCCCGCCAGCACCATGGTCCTGTCGACGCCGCTCGCCTGGCACCCGGTGGAGAAAGGAGGGGCCCCCGCTTAACGCCTCCGGTAGAGGAGGGGGCCCCTGTTAACAGCCCCGCTGACCGGGAAGGCAGCCCCCGCTGCCCGTCAGCGGGTCCGGTGCGACGCCGCACCGGGAGGGGAGAACCATGCGAGGGCTTCTGTCACATCGTGCGCTGTCGTCCGTCCTGGGCCTGCTCGGTCTGGTCGCGGCGTTCGTCCTGACCACGGCCGTACCGGCCCGGGCCGGGGAGAGCGTGTTCATCGAGGTGACGCCGAACAGCGTCCAAGCCGGCTCCCGGGTGAACCTGCGGGCCGGCTGCGACACCAACAACAACCGGCAGGCGCAGGTCACCTCGGACGCGTTCGGCCGGGTGACGTTGCGCTCGAACAACGGCTTCCTGACCGGCGCGGTCACCGTGCCCGGCAACAAGCCGCCGGGCGACTACCCGGTGAACCTGGACTGCGCCAACGGCAACACCGCCTCGACCATGCTCACCGTGCTGAACATGTCGCAGCCGAGCAAGGGCCCGGCGACCGGCGGCGGGGGCACCGCGACCGGTGGTCGGGGCGCCGGCTCGCTGCTGCTCGTCGGCGGCCTGGTGGCGGTGGCCGTGGTGGCCGGCGTGAGCGCCCGCCGCAAGACCGGTAGCCGCGTCTGACTCCGGTGCCGTCATGGCCCACTCACCGCGCCGCCACGGCGCCGGCCGGCGACGCCGCCGGCCACCGGAGGAGACCGGGCGGATCCGGGCCGCGCTGCGGCCGGTCTCGGCCGCCGCGCGCCGGTTCGGCCACGCCGCCGGGCACGCCTTCTCGGCCAGCGTCACCACCGCCGACCCGCAGGCCCGCCCGGTCGCGGCCCGCGCCGCGCCGGCCACCACCCGCCGGTACGCCCCGAGCCGCGGCCCCGGTGTCCCGGTGCTGGTGGTGGCGGCCCTGATGGCGATGATCGTGGCCATGCTCGGGGTGGAGCGGGTGACGGGCGCCAGCGTGCTGCCGGACCGAATCGTCGCGGGCCTGCGCCCGCCGCCGAAGAAGTTCCCGGTGCTGCCGGCCAGCCCGCCGACCGACCTGACCATCGGCAAGCTCGACCTGCGGGCGCCGGTGCACCGGGTGGGCATCGCGCCCGACGGCAGCATCGCGGTGCCGGACGTGGGCCGGGCCGGCGAGGTCGGCTGGTACGACCAGGGCCCCACCCCCGGCCAGTACGGCCCGGCGGTGCTGGTCGGGCACGTCGACACCACCTCCGGGCCGGCCGTCTTCCACGGGCTGCGGGAACTCGACGACGGCGACCGGATCGAGGTGACCCGGCAGGACCGCTCGGTGGCGGTCTTCGAGGTGACGTCGATCGAGCGCTACGGCAAGGAGAAGCTGCCGGTGCAGGAGGTCTACGGGGACTTCAGCCGTCCCGCCCTGCGGCTGATCACCTGCGGCGGGCGGTGGGTGGGCGGCGAGACCGGCTACGCCGACAACCTGGTCGTCTACGCCTCGCTGGTCCAGGCGCGCTGAGCGCCCGGCCGGCTCAGGCCGCCTCGGGCTCGGCCTCGCGCAGGTCGAGCCAGTCCGCCCAGCGCGGGTCGGGGGCCCGGTGGCCGAGCACCCGCCAGGCGTTGCCCTTCGGCGCCACCGGCGGGTGGTGCAGCCGCCAGCCCAGCTCGGCCGGGGTCTTGTCGCCCTTGGTGTGGTTGCACCGGGCGCAGGCGGCGACCACGTTCTCCCACGCGTGCCGGCCGCCCCGGCTGCGCGGGAAGACGTGGTCGATGGTCTCCGCCGGCCCCCGGCAGTAGGCGCACCGCCACCCGTCCCGGGCGAAGATCGCCCGGCGGGAGAGCCCGACGTGGGTGCGGTAGGGCACCCGGACGTAGCGGGTCAGCCGCACCACCGAGGGGATCGGGAGCGCGTTGCGCGCGCTGTGCAGGATGCCCTCGCCGTCGGCGACGCAGACCGCCTTGGCGGAGAGCACGAGGATGGCGGCCCGACGCACCGACACGACGCACAGGGGTTCGTAGGTGGCATTGAGAACGAGCGCACCGGAGCCCGCCGTGGGTCGTATGTCAGGCATCGCGCTCACCCTCCCGGTCCAGCCGCTCCCGCCGCCGCAGGTGCCGGGACCGCCGGCGCGCAGCGCGCGACGGCCCTGGCGCCGGCCGGGATCACCGACGTCCGTTGGGCCAATAGTCCCTGATCGCGCCCAGGAATGCACGCACTAATCCGGGGTACCCCCTTCGGGACTGACCCCGGCGTGCCAGGATGACCGGTTCCGCCCGGGATGATCGTCGGCCCGGAGCCACCGCCCGGGCGGCGGGTCCGTGCGGACCGTCCGCCGCCGGTGCGGTACGAAAGCACGGTGAACGTCTCCGACCTGATCACCGCGCTGCTGTCCGCGTTCTCCGACCGGCGCCCGGACTGCCAGGGCAGCACCTCCTGCGAGTTCCTCTACCGGCTCACCGGGTCCGCCTGGTTCGCCGAGAGCAGCTACTGGGTGTTGCTCAAGCCGCTGCGGGTGGCCCTGATCCTGCTGATCGCCGTGGCCGCCCGCTGGGCCCTGCACCGGACCATCAACCGGCTGGTGCGCACCACCACCCAGGGCACGGTGCCGACCATGCTGCGTCCGCTGCGCGAACGGATCCCCAGCGCCACCCTGGACCCGGAGCAGTTCGTGCCGGAGCGGCGGCGGCAGCGGGCCGAGGCGATCGGGTCGGTGCTGCGCAGCCTGGTCACCGCGTTCGTCTTCGGCATCGCGCTGCTGATGATGCTCAAGGAGTTCAGCTTCGACCTGGCGCCGCTGCTGGCCAGCGCGGGGATCGCCGGCGTGGCGCTCGGCTTCGGCGCGCAGAGCCTGGTCAAGGACCTGATCGCCGGCCTGTTCATGCTGATCGAGGACCAGTACGGCGTGGGCGACACGGTCGACCTGGGCGAGGCGACCGGCGTGGTGGAGGCGGTGGGCCTGCGGGTGACCACGGTGCGCGACGGCCGGGGCGTGCTCTGGTACATCCGCAACGGCGAGATCGTCCGGGTCGGCAACAAGAGCCAGGGTTGGGCGCTGGTCGTGGTGGACCTGCCGATCGGCTTCGCCGGCACCGAGGAGGCCACCGCGGTGCTGCGGACGGCGGCGGCGTCGGTCACGCTGGACCCGGAGCTGGCCTCGATGATCGTGGAGCAGCCGGAGGTGCTCGGCGTCGAGCAGGTGACGGTCGACGGCTCGGTGATCCGTACCGTCGTCAAGACCACCGCCGACGGACAGTTCGCGGTCGGCCGCGAGCTGCGCCGCCGGCTGGCGGAGGCGTTGGAGAACTCCGGGATCACCGCCCAGATCGCCGCCGCCCGGCTCTATCCCGGGCTGCCGCCGCAGCCGCCACGGCCGTCCCGGGCCGAGGGCACGGGCACCGGCGGGGCGACCTGAGGCCGGGCGCGGGCGGACGATTTCGGGGGTCGCGCGTCGCGCGGCCCCTCGGGTATCGTCCGTTCGTTCAGTCGGAGATGCGACGATCTATCCGTTCGCCCTAGTCAGTTGTCAGACGATCGGGCAGAATCCGGGAAACACCCTCCACCGGGGAGGGTGTTCGTGTCCTCGCCGATCGGTTGATCTGACGACGGTTCCCGGTCGGGCCATCACAAGTGGCCGGCCCGGAACGATGGAGGCGACGGTGTCCGACCAGCGGCCCGCCCAGGAGAGCCCGGCCACCTTCCGTGACGTCTTCGGTCAGCCGGAGTTCCGCGCCCTCTTCGCGGCCAACGTCCTGTCGTGGGTCGGCGACTACCTCGCCAAGGCCGCGGTCACCGTGCTCGTGCTGCGCGAGACCCAGTCGGTGGCGCTCTCCGCCGCCGCGTTCGCGGCCAGCTACCTTCCCTGGCTGATCGGCGGCCCGCTGCTCTCGGCGCTCGCCGAACGGCACCGCTACCGCCGGGTGATGGTGCTCTGCGACCTGATCCGGATGGCGCTGATGGTGCTGGTCGCCATGCCCTTCATGCCGGCCTGGTCGATCCTCGCCCTCGTCTTCCTGGCGACGCTGGCCAACCCGCCGAGCCAGGCGGCGCGCTCGGCGCTGCTGCCGCACATCCTCACCGGCGACCGGGTGGTGATGGGCCTCACCGTCACCACCAGCGCGGGCCAGGCCGCCCAGGTGGTCGGCTACCTGGCCGGCGCGGCGATCGCGGTGCTGAACCCGAGCACCGCCCTGCTGATCAACGCGGGCACGTTCGCCGCGTCGGCCGCACTGGTCCGCTTCGGCCTGCGGGACCGCCCTCCGGCCATGACCGAGGCGCACCGCAGTCACCTGCTGCGGGAGACCGCCCAGGGGTTCCGGATCGTCTTCGAGCGGCCGGTGCTGCGGGCCATCGCGGTGCTGGTGTTCAGCGCCATGCTCTTCTCGATCGTCCCCGAGGGGCTCGCCGCCGGCTGGGCCGCCGACCGGACCGGCGGCGGGGTGGACGCCGGCGCGGCCCAGGCGGGCATCATGGCCGCCAATCCGGTGGGATACGTCCTCGGCGGGCTGGTCATCGCCCGGCTGACCGGCCCGGCCCGTCGGCTGACGCTGATGCCGGTGCTGGCGGTCCTGGCGCCGGCGGTGCTCGTACCCTCGATCTTCGACCCGCCGCCGGCCGTGGTGGCCCTGCTGGCCGGCGCGTGCGGCTTCGCGGTCGGCGGGCTCGTCCCGGTCGCCAACGGCCTCTTCGTGCAGGCGCTGCCGGACGGCTACCGGGCCCGGGCGTTCGGGGTGATGGCGAGCGGCACCCAGATCATCCAGGGGGCCTCGGTGCTGGCCACCGGCGCGCTGGCCGAGCGGTTCGGCATCCCGACGGTGGTCGGGCTCTGGAGCGCGGCCGGGGTGCTCCTGATGCTCGGCACGGCGATCACCTGGCCCCGCCCGGCGACGATCGAGGCGGCCGTCGAGAGCGCCCGGGCCGAGTCGGCGACCCTGGGCGCGCACCCGCCGCAGCGGGGGCCGGCGGCGGGCGACCGGGGGCGGGAGCACGGCCGGCACCGGCACGCGGTGACGTGACGCGCGCCGCCCGGAGGACGGGCGCGGGTGCCGGGTGGCACCTGGCAGGATGGAAACGTGACTTCCCCAGGCGAGTCGATGACGCTGTTCGAGGCGATCGGCGGTGAGCCCGCCTTCCGCAAGCTGGTCGACGTGTTCTACGCCGGCGTCGCCGACGACCCGCTGCTGCGGCCGATGTACCCGGAGGAGGACCTCGGTCCGGCGGCGGACCGGCTGACCCTCTTCCTGATCCAGTACTGGGGCGGCCCGCGGACCTACTCGGAGCAGCGCGGGCACCCGCGGCTGCGGATGCGGCACGCCCCGTTCCGGATCGGCGCCGCCGAACGCGACGCCTGGCTGCGGCACATGCGGCAGGCGGTCGACGCGCTGGACCTGCCGCCGCAGCTCGCCGTCGCGCTCTGGGACTACCTGGAGCGGGCCGCCTACTTCATGGTGAACGCGGAGGACTGACCCACCGGCGGACGCTCAGAGCAGGGCGCCCTCGTCGTGCAGCCAGTCGACGAACGTGGTGGCCACCGCCGCGCCGCAGTCGAGCATCTCGACCAGGAGCGCGTCGTGGGTGCCGGCGCCGAGCGGGACCTGCAACTCGGCGTAGATCGGCAGTTGGCCGCGCTCGGTCGGGTCGCCGATGTAGGCCTTGCAGAACCGACGGGTGTGGTTCCACTCGTTGACCACCCGGTAGGCCCGGTCGGCCCAGTCCGGCGGCACGGTCGCGTGTGGACGGGCCCGCATCACCAGGATCTCGTCCTCCGGGCCCTCCAGCGCGACCAGCACCGCGTGTCGCTCCCACATGGCCAGCAGGTTGCCGTCACCGTCGGCCAGGTAACGCACGTCGAGCAGGTCGAGCGCGTCGCAGACCCGGCCGAGGGTGACCGGGGCGACCGTGGCCGGCATGTCCGCGATGACGGACCGCTCGGGCGTCACCGCCGCGTCGTCACCCGGCTGGCGCGGGGTCGGTGGCCCGACCCGGACGGCGTCGTCCACTGTGGTCCCGCTTCGAGTCTCCGGATCGCCGCCACCGGCGGGACCGGGGCGCCATGACCACCACGGCATCGCTCGCGCACCTCACTCCCCAGCGGATCCAGCCGCCTACGGTGCGTTGGATCCGAGGATGGACGGTACCCGGACAGCCGGCAGGAGGCATCCCCCCAACGACCGCCCCGGCCCGGAAGAATGATGCCGGGTCATCCGTTCGGATGAACTCGGATAGGCGTGAGTGCAAGGTCCGCGACGGTCCGCGACCATGCCGCCCCGTACGGCCCGATCAGGCCGACCCAACGGCCGGCCACCCGCACCTGAACGTCGCCGGCGCCGAGGAAGCCCATCCGCACCACGCCCTGCACCAACCGCTGCGACACCTCCACCGGCGCCGCCGGCGCGTCGTCGGGGGTGACCACCACCGCGACGTGGTCCAGCAACGCGTCCCGCAGCACCCGCTGGCCGACCGCCCGGCCCGCCACCCCGTGGGTGGCCGCCTCGCGCAGCGTGCCGGCCGCCGCGTCCGCGATCCGGCGCAGCTCCGCGCCGGGCAGCACCTCGACCGGTCGGCTGGCCGGCGGCGGCAGCGGCCAGCGCCAGCCGTCGTCGCGCCGCCGGGGCAGCGCCGCGCCCTCGGCGGAGAGTTCGGCCAGCAGGTCGCCCGCGGCGACCGTGACGTCGCCGGGCGCCGTGCCGGGCACGGTGCGCACCACCAGCACGTCCCACGGCAGGCGGGCCCAGAGGGCGGTCCGGCCGGCGCCGGGCACCGGCCGGAGCCGGACCAGCACCGCCGGGTCGAGCCGCACCAGGCGGGCCAGGAAGGCGCCGGCGTCGGCCACCCCGGTCAGCCCGTGCCCGGCCGCCGGCCCGGTCATCCGGTGAGCCCGGGCGCGTAGCGGAGCAGGAACGCCCGCTCGTCGGCCGAGATCCGGCGCGGCCGCTGGACGGACAGGTCGAACGGGACCAGCACCGAGCGGGCGGTGCCGGCCAGCACGTCGCCGTCGTACAGCTCGTAGGCGACCGAGAAGGACGCGGCCCGGATCTGGTCGACCCACAGCTCGATCCGCACCGTCGGGGCCGCCTCCGCGCTGGACCGGCCGAGCGCGTAGTCGACCGGGCGCAGGTAGTCGACCTCGTGCCGGCGGATGACCACCCCGTCGGCGAACGAGTCGACCCCCCACGCCCGGCCGCCGGCGAACATCATCGCCACCCGGGCCTCCTCGTAGAGCGTGAGGAAGCGGGCGTTGTTGACGTGGCCGTACGCGTCCAGGTCGGACCAGCGCAGCGCACAGTGGTAGACGAACCGGTCAGACAAGGGTCAGCACCGGTCAGTCACGGGTGAGCTTGCGGTAGGTCACCCGGTGCGGGCGGGCCGCCTCGGCGCCGAGCCGGTCGATCTTGTTCTTCTCGTACGCCTCGAAGTTGCCCTCGAACCAGAACCACCGCGACGGGTCCTCGTCGGTGCCCTCCCAGGCGAGGATGTGCGTGGCGACCCGGTCCAGGAACATCCGGTCGTGGGAGATGACCACGGCGCAGCCGGGGAACTCCAGCAGCGCGTTCTCCAGGCTGGAGAGCGTCTCCACGTCCAGGTCGTTGGTCGGCTCGTCGAGCAGGATGACATTGCCGCCGATCTTGAGCGTCAGCGCCAGGTTGAGCCGGTTCCGCTCGCCGCCGGAGAGCACCTTGGTCGGCTTCTGCTGGTCCGGCCCCTTGAAGCCGAACGCGGCGATGTACGCCCGGGACGGCATCTCGACCTTGCCCACCATGAGGTGGTCCAGCCCGTCCGAGACGACCTCCCAGACGGTCTTGTCGCCGTCCAGGCCCTGCCGGTTCTGGTCGACGTACGACAGCGAGACGGTCGGGCCGACCTTGACCTCACCGCCGGTCGGCTGCTCCAGCCCGACGATGGTCTTGAACAGCGTGGTCTTGCCGACACCGTTCGGGCCGATGATGCCGACGATGCCGTTGCGCGGCAGCGAGAACGACAGGTTGTCGATCAGCACCCGGTCGCCGAAGCCCTTGGTCAGGTTGTGCGCCTCGATGACGGTGCTGCCCAGGCGGGGGCCCGGCGGGATCTGGATCTCCTCGAAGTCCAGCTTGCGGGTCTTCTCCGCCTCGGCGGCCATCTCGTCGTAGCGGTCGAGGCGGGCCTTGGACTTGGTCTGCCGCGCCTTGGCGTTCGACCGGACCCACTCCAGCTCCTCGGAGAGGCGCTTCTTCATCTTGGCGTCGCGGCGTCCCTCGACGGAGAGCCGGGCGGCCTTCTTCTCCAGGTAGGTGGAGTAGTTGCCCTCGTAACCGATGGCCCGGCCGCGGTCCAGCTCCAGGATCCAGCCGGCCACGTTGTCGAGGAAGTACCGGTCGTGGGTGATGGCCAGGACGGTGCCGGCGTACTTGGCCAGGTGCTGCTCCAGCCACTGCACGCTCTCCGCGTCCAGGTGGTTGGTGGGCTCGTCGAGCAGCAGCAGGTCGGGCGCCTCCAGCAGCAGCTTGCACAGCGCGACCCGGCGGCGCTCACCACCGGAGAGCTGGGTGACGTCGGCGTCCGGCGGCGGGCAGCGCAGCGCGTCCATGGCCAGTTCGAGCTTGGAGTCGATGTCCCACGCGTCGGCGTTGTCCAACTCCTCCTGGAGCCGGCCCATCTCCTCCATCAGCTCGTCGGAGTAGTCGGTCGCCATCTGCTCGGCGATCTTGTTGAACCGCTCCAGCTTCGACTTGGTCTCGGCGACCGCCTCCTCGACGTTGCCCAGGACGGTCTTGGCGTCGTTCAGCGGCGGTTCCTGCGCCAGCATGCCGACGGTGAAGCCGGGCATGAGCCGGGCCTCGCCGTTGCTCGGCCGGTCCAGCCCTGCCATGATCTTGAGCAGGCTGGACTTGCCGGCGCCGTTGGGGCCGACCACACCGATCTTGGCACCGGGCAGGAAGCTCAACGTCACGTTGTCCAGCACGACCTTGTCGCCGTGCGCCTTACGTGCCTTCTCCAGGACGTAGATGTAGTGAGCCACGGTGCGGGCTACCTCCGTCGGTTGCGATCGCGGGCTTGCGGGTGCGGGGCGCGGGCTTCGACTCCGCCCGCCGCCGCGGGCCGGGAGCCGGCCGCGCGCACGCCGTCGTCAATCCTGACAGGTACGGGCGGCCCCGCCCACATCACCCCACCCCAGCACCGGTACGGCGGGTCGGGCGTGCCCCCCGGGCCGCCGGTGTCGACAAGATCACGGGAGGGTTCGGCGCTTTCCGGGCGGGTAGAGGAGTCCGGCACGGGGGATCAGACGCCGCAGCTACGCTCAGTACGCTCATCGCGGTGGACCCGTCAGTACCCGGAGGTGGCCGATCGTGACCGTCCGCAGCTCCTTTGTCGTAGTGGCCAACCGCCTGCCCGTCGACGAGGTGAGCACACCCGAGGGGCGGCAGTGGCGGCGCAGCCCGGGCGGCCTGGTGACCGCGCTGCACCCGGTGCTCGCCGAACACCAGGGCACCTGGGTCGGCTGGGCCGGTGGCACCGGCGCCGCGCCCGAGCCGTTCGACCTGGAGGGGATCCGGCTGCACCCGGTGCCGTTGAGCGCCGAGGAGCTGGAGCGCTACTACGAGGGCCAGTCCAACGCGACGATCTGGCCGCTCTACCACGACGCGGTGGAGACACCCGCCTACAAGCGGCGCTGGCGCGAGGCGTACCGCCTGGTCAACGCCCGGTTCGCGGAGGCCGCGGCGGACGTGGCGGCCGAGGGCGCCACGGTCTGGGTGCAGGACTACCAGCTCCAGCTCGTGCCGGCGATGCTGCGCGAGCTGCGCCCCGACCTGAAGATCGGGTTCTTCCTGCACATCCCGTTCCCGCCGATCGAACTGTTCATGCAGATGCCGTTCCGGGCCGAGATCCTGCGCGGCCTGCTCGGCGCGGACCTGGTCGGTTTCCAGCAGCGGCTGGCGGCGCAGAACTTCGTCCGGCTGGCCCGGCACCTGCTCGGCCTGCGCTACGAGGGGCAGATGATCCAGGTCGACGGCCGGCAGGTGAAGGCGGGCGCGTTCCCCATCTCGATCGAGACCCGGGAGATGGAGCGGCTGGCCGAGGACCCGGCGATCCAGGCCCGCGCCAAGCAGATCCGCGAGGAGCTGGGCAACCCGAAGACGATCATCCTGGGCGTCGACCGGCTCGACTACACCAAGGGCATCGAACTCCGGCTCAAGGCCTTCCGCGAACTCCTCGCTGACGGAAAGTTGACAGTTCCGGACGCGGTTATGGTGCAGGTCGCCACGCCCAGCCGCGAGCGCGTGGAGCACTACCAGGCACTTCGGGTGAAGGTGGAACGCGAGGTTGGCCGGATCAATGGTGAATTCGGCCGGGTCGGCGTGCCGGCGGTGCATTATCTGCATCAGTCGTACAGTCGCTCCGAACTGGCCGCGATGTACGTCGCGGCCGACGTGATGATGGTGACCCCGCTGCGAGACGGAATGAATCTGGTGGCCAAGGAGTACGTCGCATCGCGCGCCGACCAGGGCGGCGCGCTCGTGCTCAGTGAGTTCGCCGGCGCCGCCACCGAGCTGCGCCAGGCGTTCCTGTGTAATCCGCACGACCCGGACGCGGTGAAGGACGCGTTGCTCCGGGCCGTGCACGTCGAAAAGCCCGAAGCCCGCCGCCGGATGCGCGTCATGCAGCGCCATCTGCGCAGCCACGACGTCGGCCACTGGGCCAAGTCGTTCCTCAGCGAGCTGGGTGTCCCCGATACGGAGGCTGCGTGACCTCGCCCGCCGCCGCCACCACGACCGGTGGCGTGCTCGACCCGGAACTGCGCGCCGCGATCGGCCGCATCGCCCGGATCCCCCAACTCCTCGTCGCCTGCGACTACGACGGCACACTCGCGCCGATCGTCGAGGACCCGACGAAGGCCGTACCGCTGCCCGAGTCGGTGGCCGCGATCCGCGCGCTGGCCTCGCTGCCGCAGACCAGCGTCGCGGTGGTCTCCGGCCGCGCGCTGCGCGACCTGGCCACCCTCTCCCGGCTGCCGAGCGAGGTGCACCTGGTCGGCAGCCACGGCTCGGAGTTCGACATCGGCTTCGTCGAGCGGCTGAGCCCGGAGCTGATCGCGGTCCGGCACCGGCTCCGCCAGGAGCTGCGCGACATCGCCGCCGCGCACCCCGGCGTCCGGCTGGAACGCAAGCCGGCCAGCGTCGCCGTGCACACCCGCGGGGTCGACCCGCGGATCGCCGCCGCGGCCGTCGAGGCGGTCCGCAACGGGCCCGCCACCTGGGACGACGTCACCGTCACCCAGGGTAAGGAGGTCATCGAGCTGTCCGTGGTGGCCACCCACAAGGGCACCGCGGTCGATCAGCTCCGCACCCAGCTCGCGGCCGGCGCGGTGCTGTTCATCGGCGACGACGTCACCGACGAGAACGCATTCGGCAACCTCCAGGGGCCGGACGTCGGCATCAAGATCGGTCCCGGCGAGACGCAGGCCGACTACCGGGTGGCCGAGCCGATCGAGGCGGCGCGCGCGCTGGGCCTGCTGCTGGAGACCCGGCGGCACTGGCTCTTCGGCGAGCGGGCGGTGCCGATCGAGCGGCACTCGATGCTCGCCAACGGGCGCACGGTCGCGCTGGTCACCCCGGAAGCCAAGATCACCTGGCTGTGCCACCCCAAGCCGGACTCGGCGGCGATCTTCGCCGACCTGGTCGGCGGCAGCCCGGCCGGGCACTTCACGGTCGGCCCGGAGCGCGGCGGCATCCCGCTCGGCCAGCGCTACCGCAGCAACACCATGACGGTGGAGACCCGCTGGTCCGGCCTGACCGTCACCGACTGGCTGGACCTGCCCGCCCGGCAGACCACGCCGGACGACCCGGCCGTGGTCAGCGGCGACTCCACCCTGGTCCGGGTGCTCAGCGGCACCGGTCGGGCCCGCGTCGAGTTCGCGCCGCGCCCCGAGTTCGGCCAGGTCGCGGTGCAGCTCCAGCCGCTCGACGACGGGCTGCTGGTGCTCGGCTCCAACGAGCCGGTCGCGCTGCACTCACCCGGCGTCGAGTGGGAGGTCACCAACGACGCCGGGTACGAGACCGCGAAGGCCGTGGTGGACCTGTCCGCCCTCGGCGGGCAGGTGGTGCTGGAGCTGCGCTTCGGCACGCAGAGCCTGGAGCCGCACCGGGTGCCGGTGCACGAGCGGCAGGCCGCCGCCGAGCAGCCCTGGAAGGACTGGGTCGCCTCGCTGCGGCTGCCCACCACCGCCAAGGACCTGGTCGCCCGCAGCGCGCTGACCCTGCGCGGGCTCACCCACGAGCCGACCGGCTCGATCCTCGCCGCGGCGACCACCTCGCTCCCCGAGGAGCTGGGCGGCGTCCGCAACTGGGACTACCGCTACTGCTGGCTGCGGGACGCGGCGATGACCGCGCGGTCACTCGTCGACCTGGGCTCCACCGAGGAGGCCGAGGGGCTGCTGCGCTGGATCGACGGCGTGGTGGAGCGCACCGGCGGGCACCCGGAACGGCTGCACCCGCTCTACACCGTCGACGGGTACGAGTTGGGCGCCGAGGCGGTCATCGACACGCTGCCCGGCTACGCCGGCTCCCGGCCGGTGCGGGTCGGCAACCTCGCCAACCACCAGCTCCAGCTCGACGTCTTCGGCCCGGTCGCCGACCTGATCGCCGCGGTGGCCGACGCGCGGGGCTCGGTCCGCGACGACGAGTGGCGGGTGCTGGAGAACATGGTCGAGGCGGTCCGCCGCCGCTGGCACGAGCCCGACCACGGCATCTGGGAGGCCCGCCTCCCACCCCGGCACCACGTCTTCTCCAAGGTCATGCTCTGGATGACCGTCGACCGGGCGCTGCACGTGGTGCGCCAGCACGGCGGCGAGGACCGGCCGGAGTGGGTCGACCTGCGCGACCGGATCGGGGCCAACGTGCTGGAGCACGGCTGGCACCCGGACGCCGAGGCCTACAGCGTCGCGTACGGGCACGACGAGATGGACGCGTCGTCGCTCTGGATCGGCCTGTCCGGGCTGCTTCCCGGCGACGACCCGCGCTTCCTCTCCACCGTGCTGAAGATCGAGGCGGACCTGCGCAGCGGCCCGGTGGTCTACCGCTACCACTGGGACGACGGCCTGCCCGGCCGGGAGGGCGGCTTCCACATCTGCACGGCGTGGCTGATCGAGGCGTACCTGCGCACCGGCCGCCGCACCGACGCCGAGGAGCTGTTCACCCAGATGGTCGACACGGCCGGCCCCACCGGCCTGCTCCCCGAGCAGTACGACCCGCTCGCCGAGCGGGGCCTGGGCAACCACCCCCAGGCGTACAGCCACCTGGGCCTGATCCGCTGCGCCCTGCTCCTGGACAACATGCTCAAGCAGTAACCCCAACGCGGCCCGGGACCCCCGGTCCCGGGCGCCCTGCCCCCACCCCACCCCCACCCCGTCGATCTTGCACTTTCTGCCTCGACAAAAGGGTCGGAGTGGGGCATAGTGCGGGCACAAAGTGCAAGATCGCCGAAGCTCCGGCGGGCGAGGGCTCAGGTCAGGGCGTCGACCACGTCGCCGATCACCACGATCGCGGGGGGACGCAGGGCGGCGGAATCCACGTCGGCGGCGACCGTGGCGAGCGTGGTGCGCAGGGTGCGCTGGGCCGCCGTGGTGCCCTCCTGGATCACCGCGGCCGGGGTGTGCGGGGGCTTGCCGTGCGCGATCAGCGTGGCGGCGATCGCGGCCAGGTTCTTCAGGCCCATCAGGACCACGAGCGTGCCGCGCAGCCCGGCCAGCGCGTCCCAGCGCACCAGCGAGGCCGGCGCGTCCGGCGCGACGTGCCCGGAGACCACGGTGAACTCGTGCGCCACCGACCGGTGCGTCACCGGCACCCCGGCCACCCCGGGCACCGCGATCGCGCTGGTCACCCCCGGCACCACGGTCACCGGCACCCCCGCCTCGGCGCAGGCAAGCAGCTCCTCCCCGCCCCGCCCGAAGACGTACGGGTCGCCGCCCTTGAGCCGCACCACGACCCTGCCCGCCCGGGCCCGGTCCACCAGGATCCGGTTGATCTCCTCCTGCGCGCGCGACGGCCCGTACGGGATCTTCGACGCGTCCACCAGCTCGACGTCCGGGCGAAGTTCGTCCAGGAGCAGCCCGGGCACGAGCCGGTCGGCCACCACCACCTCGGCCTCGGTGAGCAGCCGCCAGCCCTTCACGGTGATCAGCTCAGGATCACCGGGCCCCGCACCCACCAGCGCGACCCGCCCGCCGGGCGAGGTGTTAAGCGGGGCCCCCTCCACTGCCGAATCCGTTAAGCGGGGGCCCCGCCTTGCGCTCAGGAGGGTGCGGACGGCGTCGCGGACGGCCATCGCGCGGTGCGGGTCGCCACCGCCCAGCACCGCCACCGTCACCGGGCCGTGGCGGGTCACCGCGGGCGTCCACGCGCTGGCCGCCGCCCGGTCGTCGGCGCGGACGCAGAAGATCCGCCGTTCCAGCGCGGCGGCGCTGACCGCCGCGGCGGCCGCCCGGTCGTCCACGGCCACCTGGACCAGCCAGGCGCCGTCCAGGTCGTCGGCGGCGAACCGGCGCGGCTCCCACCGCAACCGCCCGGCGTCCACGTGCGCGCGCAGCGCCGGGGTCAGCTCCGGCGACACCAGCAGCACGTCCGCGCCGGCGTCGAGCAGCGCCGGCACCCGCCGGGTCGCCACCGCTCCCCCGCCCACCACGACCACGCGCCGGCCGGCCAGCCGCAACCCCAGCGGGTACGGGCTCGGCTCGCTCACTTCTCGGCCACCCCGGCCGAGTCGAACGTGGCCACCTCGTGCAGCACCCGGACCGCGCCGGTGACCACCGGCAGGGCCAGCAGCGCCCCGGTGCCCTCGCCGAGCCGCAGTCCCAGGTCGATCAGCGGGTCCAGCCCGAGGTGCCGCAGCGCCGCCGTGGCGCCCGGCTCGGCGCTGCGGTGCCCGGCGACCATGGCGTCCACCGCGTCCGGCGCGAACGCGGCGGCGGCCAGCGCGGCGCTGACCGCGATCACGCCGTCGAGCAGCACCGGCACCCGGCGCGCGGCGGCGCCGAGGATCAGCCCGGCCAGCGCGGCGTGCTCCAGCCCACCGACCGCCGCGAGCACGCCCAGCGGGTCCGCCGGGTCGGGCGCGTGCCGGGCCAGCGCGGCCCGCACCACCTCGACCTTGCGGGCGTACGTGCCGTCGTCCACGCCGGTGCCCCGGCCGGTCGCCTCCGCCGCGTCCACCCCGGTGAACGCGGCGACGAGTGCCGCCGCCGGGGTGGTGTTGCCGATGCCCATGTCACCGGTGAGCAGGATGCCGGCCCCGTCGGCGATCAGCTCGTCGGCGACCCGGATGCCGGTCTCCACCGCCGCCCGCGCCTCGTCCCTCGTGAGCGCGGCGGTGACCGTCATGTCCCGGGTGCCGGCGCGTACGTTCGCCATCACCAGGCGCGGGCCGTCCGGGTCGGCGGGCGTCGCGACCACGTCGGCGGAGAGCACGGGCGGGCCGACCGGGTCGGCGGCGCGGGCCGCCGGGTCGGCCGGGGTGACCGACAGCGGGGTGGCGACGCCGACGTCGACCACGGTGACCGAGGCGCCGGCCTGGCGGGCGAACGTGTTGACCACCGCGCCGCCGGCCAGGAAGTTGCCGATCATCTGGGCGGTGACCTCCTGCGGCCACGGGGTGACGCCCTGGGCGTGCACGCCGTGGTCGCCCGCGAAGATCGCCACCGCGGCCCGGTCGGGCAGCGGCGGCGGGCAGGTCCCGGCCAGCCCGGCCAGGCGTACCGAGAGCGGCTCCAGGGCGCCGAGCGAGCCGGCCGGCTTGGTGAGCCGGCCCTGCAACTCGCGGGCCGCCGCCATGGCGGCCTCGTCCAGCGGCCGGATCGCCGCGACGGTGGGCTCCAGCATCATTCCTCCAGGATCCGTGCCAGCGTCTCGACGAACGCGTCGGTGGTGGCCCGGTCGCGGACCGCGATCCGGAGCCAGTCCGGGCCGAGCCCGGGGAACGTGTCGCCCCTGCGTACCGCCCAGCCCTGCTCGCGCAGCCGCTGTCGCAGCTCGGCCGCGCCGGGCCGGTGGAGCAGGACGAAGGCGCTGGCCGGCCGGCCCGCCACGCGTACCCCCGGCAGGCCGGACAGGCGGGTGACCAGGTGGTCGCGGTCGGCGGCGAGGTCGGCGGCGATGGCGCGCTCGGCCGCGACCGCCTCCGGCGCGGCGCAGGCGGTGGCGGCGGCGAGCGCCGGGGTGGAGACGGCCCAGAGCGGCTGGGCGGCGGCGAGGCGGGCGAGCAGCCCGGCGTCGCCGAGCAGGTAGCCGATCCGCAGGCCGGCCAGCCCCCAGGTCTTGGTGAGGCTGCGGACCACCAGGAGGCCGGGCAGGTCGCGGCGGCCGGCGAGGGATTCGGGCTCGCCGTCGACGCCGGGGGCGATCGTGGTGTCGGCGAACGCCTCGTCGACCACCAGCACCCGGCCGGGGCGGGCCAGCGCGGCGACGGTGTCCGCCGGGTGCAGCACCGAGGTCGGGTTGGTGGGGTTGCCGATCATCACCAGGTCGGCGTCGGCGGGGATCCGGGCCGGGTCGAGCCGGAAGCCGTCGGCGGGGTCGAGCAGCACCCGGTCCACCCGGTGCCCGGCCGCGCGCAGGGCGGCCTCCGGCTCGGTGAACTGGGGGTGCACCACCACCGGGTGGCGGGCGTCGCGCAGCGCGCGGGCGATCAGCACGAAGCCCTCGGCGGCGCCGGCGGTGAGGAGTACCTCGTCCGGGGGTCGCCCGTGCCGGTGACCGACGGCGGCGCGGGCGGGCGCCGGATCCGGGTACGCGGCCAGGTCGCCCAGCGCGGCGGTGATCGGATCGGCCAGCCAGTCGGGCATCGCGGCGCGGCGCACGTTGACCGCCAGGTCGACCAGGCCGGGCGTGGCCTCGGCGTCGCCGTGGTGCCCGAGGTCGGGTTCGGCGGTCACGGCGGCGGTCGGTGCGGCGGGCATGACCGCGATCCTGCCGGGAAGCCGCCGTCCGGGACAGCGCATCCCGGCGTGGGGCGCGTCACGACCCCCGCCCGTTTATGAATTCTTCTCATTTCCGAATCGGAAATGTCATAGCTTGACCCCGTGAGCAATCGACCCCTCGCCTCCGCCGGTCGCGCCGTGCCCCTTCTCCGCGCCGGGCTGATCGCCGGCATCGTCGTCGCCGCCGCGCTCTATCCGATGGTCGCCGTCACCGGTCTCGGCGCGAAGGCCACCGCGCACGCCGTGGAGCAGAAGACGAACATCCTCAAGACCGCGCTGCCGGCCGAGACCTCGTACGTCTACGCGCCCGACGGCAGGACCGTGCTGACCATGTTCTACGAGGAGTACCGGCAGTACACCAAGATCGAGAACATGTCGCCGAACATCCAGCAGGCGATCGTCGCCGCCGAGGACAACCGCTTCTACCAGCACCACGGCGTCGACCCGAAGGGCGTGGCCCGGGCGTTCGTCTCCAACGCCCGCTCCGGCGGCGTCTCCCAGGGCGCCTCCACGCTCACCATGCAGTACGTGCGGATGGCGCTGCGGGACAGCGCCAGCACGCCCAAGGAGGTCCAGGAGGCCACCCAGCAGACCAGCCTGCGCAAGGTCAAGGAAATGCGGATGGCGCTCGACATCGAGAAGCACCTGACCAAGGAGCAGATCCTCGAGCGCTACCTCAACTCGGCCTACTTCGGCCACCGGGCGTACGGGATCTACGCCGCGTCGCAGATCTTCTTCTCCAAGACCCCGGCCACGCTCACCCCGGTCGAGGCGGCCACGCTCGCCGGCCTGGTGAAGTCGCCCTCCGAGTACGACCCGATCACCTCCGACCAGAAGGACGCCACCGGCCGGCGCAACTACGTGCTCGACAACATGGCCCGCCTCGGCTTCCTGTCGCCGGACGCCGCCGCCACGGCCAAGGGACAGCCGATCAAGCTCAAGCTCACCGACCCGCCGAACGACTGCGCCGCGATCGACGGCGCGCACCGGAGCTGGGGCTTCTACTGCGACTACCTGAAGAACTGGTGGAGCGCGCAGCCCGCGTTCGGCGAGAACCGGCTGGAACGGATGGACAAGCTCCGCCGCGGCGGCTACCGGATCGTGCTCGCGCTCGACCCGAAGACCCAGGCGGCGGCCGAGAAGAACGTCGGCGCGAAGGACAACACCGGCAGCCCGTTCGCCAACGGCATCGTGGTCGCCGAGCCCGGCACCGGGCGGATCAAGGCGATGGCGGTGAACCGGAACTACTCGCTGGACCTGGCCGAGAACCCGAACAGCTCCAACCCGGAGGCCGGGCCCAAGGTGAAGGCGAACTACCCGAACACGGTGGCGCCGCTGCTCGGCGGCGGGACGCTCCCCGGCTACCAGGCCGGATCGACGTTCAAGATGTTCCCGATGCTCGCCGCGCTCAACGCCGGGATGCCGCTGTCCACCGCGTACGACTCGCCGTACACCTACAAGTCGGCGGTCTACGACGGGTGGGCGCCGTCGAACGCCAGCGGCGCGATGACCGGCCGGCAGACCATGTGGTCCGGCTTCGGCAAGTCGGTGAACACCTACTTCGTGCAACTCGAGGAGAAGATCGGCGCGGACACCGGGGTGCGCCTGGCCGAGCAGTTGGGGCTGCGCTGGCGCACCGACGTGGACAAGGACCAGGCGTCGCCGGGCAAGGCGAAGAAGTGGGGCGCGTTCACGCTCGGCGTCTCCGACGCCACCCCGCTGGAGATGGCGAACGCGTACGCGACCGTCGCCGCCGACGGACGCTACTGCGAGGCGATCCCGGTCAACGCGATCATGAACCGGGACGGCACGCCGGCCACCTGGTCCACCCCGGGCGGGGTGCAGCGGGAGGTGGCCAAGCCGCGCTGCCGCCAGGTGGTCAACGCGGACGCCGCCCGGGCCGCCACCGACGCCGCGCGCTGCCCGACCGGCGACACCCCGGCCAAGGGCACCTGCGGCGGCTGGTCGACGGCCGACAGCGTGCGCAGGACGGTCGGCCGGCCGGTCGCCGGCAAGACCGGCACCACGGACAGCACCCGGTCGGCGTGGTTCGTCGGCTACACGCCGGAACTCGCCGCGGCCAGCTTCATCGCCGACCCGGACAACCCGTTCAACGCGGTGGGTGACGGGCAGTCGCAGATCCCGGTCAACGCGGTGGCGCAGACGCTGCGCGACGCGCTGAAGGGTCAGCCCACCCGCCAGTTCACCGCACCGTCGGACCAGATCGTCGGCGCCGGGCCATGATCCGCCCGGGGGTGCGCCCGGGCCAGTCGATCAGGGAGTTCGCGTCCGCGAACTCCCTGATCGACGTCAGCGCAGGTCGGCCGCCACGAACGACCACAGCTCCAGGTCGACCCGGGCGCCCCGGACGAAACCGGCGTTGCGCAACAGGCCCTCGTAGCTGAAGCCGGCCTTCTCGGCGACCCGGCGGGAGGCGACGTTGCCCGGCGCCACCCGCAGCTCCACCCGCTGGAAACCGTGCTCCAGGATCAGCGCGATGGCCACCGCGTCCACCGCCTCCGCGGCCAGGCCGTAACCGCGGGCCTGCGGCGCGAGCGCGTACGACACCTCGGTGAGGCGGGCGCCCCAGTCGGTGCGCCGGGTCCACAGGCAGCCGACCACCCGCTGGTCCTCCCGCCGCACCACCGCCCAGTGGTCACCGTCGCCGCTGTCCCGCCGCTGCCGGGCCAGCTCGGTGCACCAGGCCCGCCCGTCGATCTGCCCGGCCGCCTCGGCCAACGGCAACCAGCGCTGCGTCTGCCGGTCGGCGAACACCTCGTCCACCGCGTCCGCGTCCGCCGCGACGAGCCGCCGCACCTCCGTACGCGGGGTGGAGACGGTCAGCGCCGGGAACCGGCGGACCGCCACCTGACCGATCACGCGGACGCCGTCGCGGGCGTCCGGGCGGCGGCCACCAGCCGGTCGGCGACACCGGACAGCGCGGCCCAGTGCGGCACGAGCTGCGAGGCGTGCACGCCGTGGTGGACGAAGCCCTCCGGCGTGCCGCCGCCCCACTGCCAGGCCGGCCGGTCGCCGGCGCGCGGGGTGAGCACCGCCGCGTGCTGCTTGTGCCCGGTCACCGTGACGCCGGCCGGGACCACCACGCTGTCGGTGACCGAGGTGGCCTCCCGGTAGCCCACCACCAGGCCGTCGCGGACCGTCCCGACCGCGTCGAGCACCCCGCACATCGGCAGGCCGTCCAGCTCGCGGGCCAGCCAGAGCAGGCCGGCGCCCTCGGCCACCACCGGGCGGCCGGTGCGGGCCAGCTCGGCCACCGCGATGCAGAGCCGGCGGTTGGCGGAGAGCTGATCCGCGTACGTCTCCGGGAGCCCGCCGCCGACGACCAGCGCGCGGACCCCGGCGGGCAGCGTCTCGTCGCGCAGCGGATCGAGCGTGACCACCTCGGCGCCGGCGGCACGCAGCAGCTCGGCGGTCTCCGGATGGCTGTAGCTGCCGGCCGGACCGCCGGCGAGCGCGACCACCGGTCGCTGGCCGGACCCGGGCGGCCCGTCCGCCGGCTCGGCCGACCACGGCTCGACGGTCAGCGCGGGCGCGGACCGGGCCAGCGTCAGCAGCCGGTCCAGGTCGACGGTGGCGGCCACCGCCTCACCGAGCCGGCGCACGCCCCGCTCGGCCTCGGCGTCGCCGCGCACCACCGGCGCGGCGCCGTGCCGGCGGGCGGGCAGCACCGGCGGCAGCTCGTGCCGGCGCAGCGCGCCGTAGACCGGCACCCCGACGTCGTCCAGCGCCTCACGCAACAGCGTCTCGTGCCGGGGCGAGGCCACCCGGTTGAGGATCACGCCGGCCAGCCAGAGCTGCTCGTCGTACGCCCGGAAGCCGTGCACCAGCGCGGCCACCGACTGGCCCATCGCGGCCACGTCCACCACCAGCACGACCGGGCTGCGCAGCGCGGTGGCGACGGCGGCGGTGGACTCGCTCTCCGGCCGGCCGGCGGCCGAGTCGTAGAGCCCCATGGTGCCCTGCACCAGCGCGAAGCCGGCCCCGGCCGCGCCGTGCGCGAAGAGCGGGGCGATCCGCTCCGGGCCGACCAGGCGTGGATCCAGCGTGCGCCCCGGCCGACCGGCGGCCAACCCGAGGTACGCGGCGTCCACCTGGTCCGGCCCGACCTTGAACCCGGCCACCGGCAGCTCCCGGTCGGCCAGGGCCGCGAGCAGGCCGAGGGAGAGGGCACCGGTGCCGTGCCCCGAGGAGGGCGCGCTCAGCACGACGCGGGGCACGTCGGTCATCATCGACTCCTGGATCCGGGGGATTTCCGCCCGCGTGACCATACCCGTCCGGCTCGGCGCGCGGCGTCCGCCCGGGCGCCGGGATTCCGCCGCAGCCACGAGTGGCCCGGCTCATACGGGTAGCCTTTGCCAACGTGTACCGGTTCCTGCTGACCCCGCGCTGGCTCGGCTACCTCGCGCTGACCCTGGTGGCCGCTGCGGTGATGGTGTTCCTGGGCAACTGGCAGCTCGACCGCTACCACGGCCGGACGGCGATCAACGAACGGATCGACGCCGGCGCGACGATGACCCCCGCGCCGCTGCGGGACGCCCTGCCCGCGCCGACCGGCCCCGCCGTCAGCGTCGGCCCGGCCCCGGCCGAGCGGCTCACCTGGAGCCGGGTCACCGCCACCGGCCGCTACGACAGCGCGAACGACGTCCTGATCCGCGGCCGGACCGTGGACAGCACGGTCGGCTTCGAGGTGCTCACCCCGCTGGTGCTGGCCGACGGCAGCGCGGTGCTCGTCGACCGCGGCTGGATCCCGCCGGTCCCGGGCGGCGGCGCGACCGTCCAGCCGTCGGTGCCGGCGGCGCCGACCGGCGAGGTGACCGTCACCGGCCGGGTGGTCGGCAGCGAGAGCGGCGGCGGCGCGGTCGCCCGCCGCGACGGCAAGCTGGAGGCCCGGCGGATCGACATCTCCCGCCTGGCGAAGCAGCTCCCCTATCCGGTGACCGGCGGCTACGTGCTGCTGGACGGGCAGACGCCGGCCGCCGACCCGGTCTTCCGGGCGGTGCCGATCGGGCACACCAACAACTGGCAGAACTTCGGCTACGTGTGGCAGTGGTGGATCTTCGCGGTGATGAGCCTGGTCGGTTACGGCTGGGTGGCGCGCCGGGAGGCCCGCCGACGCGCCGGCCTGGACGGCCCGCGCGTGCCGGTGGACCGGGCCGCCGAGCCGGCCGCCACCGGCCCCGCCGCCCCCTGAGCCCGGGCCGGGCTCAGCCGGTGACCCGGCCGGCGTGGATCGCCCGGACCGCGTCGATCGTGTCCGCCTCGGCGGCGGTCTTGTCGTCGCGGTAGCGCACCACCCGGGCGAAGCGCAACGCCATCCCGCCCGGGTAGCGGCTGCTCGTCTGCACCCCGTCGAAGGCGATCTCGACCACCTGCTCGGGGCGGACCCGCACCACCCAGTCGCCCTTCTCCACGGCCAGCGACAGGAAGCGCTCGGTCTGCCAGCGCAGCGTCTCGTCGGTGAGCCCCTTGAACGTCTTGCCGAGCATGACGAACTCGCCGCTGCCCGGGTCGCGGGCGCCCAGGTGCAGGTTGGACAACCAGCCCTGACGCCGGCCGCTGCCCCACTCGACCGCGAGCACCACCAGGTCGAGCGTGTGCCGGGGCTTGACCTTGACCCAGGCCGCGCCGCGCCGCCCGGCGTCGTAGGGCGCGGCCGGGTCCTTGACCACCACCCCCTCCTGGCCGGCGTCGACCGCCGCGGCGAACGCCGCGCCGGCCTGCACCGGGTCGTCCACCTCCACCCGGCCGACCAGCAGCGCCGGGTCGACCGCGCGGGCGAGCGTCGCCCACCGCTCCCGCCCGGGCAGATCGATCAGGTCGGTGCCGTCGAGGTGCAGCAGGTCGAAGAAGTACGGCGTGAGCACCGGCTCGCCGGCCCGCTCGGCGGCGGCCAGCACGGCGGGCGCGACCGGGGTGCGGCCGGTGGTGCTGGCCGTGGTGCGCCGCGCCGCGTGGCTCGACGTCTGCTGGAACGGCAACGGCCGGCCGGTCGCGTCCAGCCCGATCGCCTCGCCGTCGAGCACCAGCTCACGGGCGGGCAACGCGCGGACGGCGGCCACCACCTCGGGCAGCCGGCCGGTGATCTCGTCGAGGCTGCGGGTGAAGACCGCGACGTCCGCCCCGGAGCGGTGCACCTGGATGCGGATGCCGTCGAGCTTGACGTCGACCACGGCCGGGACGCCGGTGGCGGTCAGCGCCTCGTCGACCGTCGGCGCGCTCTGCGCGAGCATCGGCGCGAGCGGACGGCCCACCTGGAGCCCGAAGCCGGCCAGCGCGGCGGCACCGCCGGTGAGCGCCGCGACGGCCACCGCCCGCAGGTCCCCGGCGAGCAGCAGGGCCCGCCGGACGGCCGTCACCGGCACGTCGGCGGCCCGGGCCACCGCCTCGGCCAGCAGGCCGGACTGGGCGCCCTGGCGCAGCTCGCCGCGGAACAGGCCGACCAGCAGGCGCTGCTCGTCGGCGGTGGCCGCGGCGAACAGCCGACCGACCAGCTCCCGCCGCCGGGCCTGGGAGCCGGCGCCGCCGACCCGGGAGATCTCCTCGATCCGCGCGTCGACGGCGGCCACGGTCAGGGTCGGCTCGGCCGCCGGTGGCGGCAGGTCACGCAGGCCCGCCCAGCCGACGCCGGTCTGCCGCTGCCGCAGCTCACCGGCGAGGTAACCGGCGCCGGCCGGGATCTCGCCGGGGTCGAGCGCGCGCAGCGCGGCGGCCAGCAACTCCACCTTGGCCCGCCGGCCGCCGGTGGCCCCCACCGCGGCCGAGGTGGCCGCCAGCTCCGCGAAACGCACGTCCACATCCTGCCAGCCGGCGGTGACATCGAGGCGGTTCCGGCGGCCCGGCGCACCGTTTCGGGTGCGCCGGATCGCCGGACGCCCGGACGCGCGAGGCCCGTCGTGCCGGTCGCCGGGCCTCGCGCGCCGGGCCGCTTGCGGCGCCCCGAAGATCAGGCCGAGACCGGCTCCTCGACCCGCAGGCCGCGCCCGCGCACCCCCTCGGCGACCCGGGTGAGCAGCGCGTCGAGCGTGACCAGCGTGGCCGAGAGCTCACCGAGCTGTTCCTTGAGCGTGGCCTCGGGCCACGCGGAGACGTCGACGTCCCCCAGAGCACGGACAGCGGCCTGGAGCCGCGCCATCTCGTCGTTCGTACGCATGTTCGAAAGGCTATAACACCTGACTGGTCGACACGCCACAAACCGCGACATCCATCTCGAAGTTACGGTTTCGACACGCGGCGTGTCGGGACCGGA
Source organism: Micromonospora ferruginea (assembly GCF_013694245.2). Taxonomy (NCBI): domain Bacteria; kingdom Bacillati; phylum Actinomycetota; class Actinomycetes; order Micromonosporales; family Micromonosporaceae; genus Micromonospora; species Micromonospora robiginosa. The sequence goes on along the minus strand of NZ_CP059322.2, from coordinate 54,580 downwards.
CAGAGACGCCGACCGGGAGCGACATACCGCAGAGGCATAATTATGGGTCTTGTGATGGATGTGTGGGTCACCGGTTGGGGAGTTGGGGTTGGTGGCCGCCGAGGTTGAGCATGGCCAGGGCGATGAGGGCGTCGGGTGAGTGGAAGCCGAAGGCCATCCGGGTGATCAGGCGGATCTTGGCGTTGACGGACTCGATGCGGCCGTTGGACAGGCCGTGGGTGATGGAGGCGATGATCGCGTCGCGGTGACGCGTGACGCGGCGTTGTAGGTCGACGAAGATGTCGATGCGGCTGCGGCGGGCCCATTCGACCCAACGGTCGAGGGCTTCGACCGCGGCTGGTGGGCTGGTTTTGGCCAGGGTGAACACGTAGCGCAGGCCTTCTTTGAGGGCCCAGGCTCGGTGCAGGCGGGGGTGGGTCTTGGCGATCCAGGCGAGGGTGGCCCGCTGGGCGTCGGTGAGGTTGTTCGGGTTCTTCCATAGCGCCCAGCGGGTGTTCTTCACCAGCCGCGCTTCGCCGACGGCCACCCCGCGGCGGCCTGCTCCCCGACCGGTCGCGGCGTTCCATACCTGTCGGCGGACCCGGTCGACGGCGTCGCTGGCCCACGCCACGACGTGAAACGGGTCGGCGCAGCGCACCGCGTTCGGGCAACGACGCCGCACCACGGTCGTGATCCAGTCCGCGCCGTCGGCCGACACGTGAGTGATCGCGGCGGCCCGCTCGGGACCGAGCAGGTCGAAGAACGCGTGCAGCGTGGCCGCGCTCTTGCCCGCAGCGGCCCACACCAGTCGACCGGTGTCGTGGTCGACCACCACGCTCAGATACCGGTGGCCCTTCTTATAGCTGACCTCGTCGATACCAATGCGACGCAACCCGTCGAGGCGATCCACCGCGTCGCCGGTGTCAGCCCACACCCGCGCCACGATCGCCCCCACCGTGCGCCAACTGATCCGCATCAACCGCGACACCACCGACTTCGCCGCGTGCACCGCCAACCACGCCACCACCTGATCGAACGCCCGGGTATGCCCCGCCCCATGACGCGCCCACGGCACCGCCGCGACGATCACCCCATGCACCCGACACGACACCCGCGGCGCATCGGCCTCGATCACCGCCCGCACCGTCCCCAGATCCAACGCCCGCCACCGCCGCCGAACACCCGCGTCATACCCCGCACACCGACGACGACAATGCGGACACCGATGCCGAGCACCCCGCCGCACCCGCACCCGAGCCACCACCACCGACTCGACCGCATCGAACTCGACACCCTCGAGCACCGCCTGCTCGACCCCGAACAACCGAGCCCATACCCTTACCGAACGCACGCCGTTGCCCCGCCCACTAGTTCTGACCTTCGACAAGCCAGAACCTAGGCAGGACAACGGCGTGCCCCATCAACGACGCGCCCAACCACCCACAAACACGTCACAAGACCCATAATTATGACCGTCGGGTACATCGCTCTCCACCTCGTCGCCTCACCGCCAGCGTCACCCACCGTGACGACGGCGCGCGTCGCCCGACGTCCGCCCCCGGTCAGGAGCGGCCCGCCTCGGCCACCTTCGCCAGCAGCAGCGCCTCGGCCAGGCAGACCCGGGCGAACTCGCCCAGGTGCAGGCTCTCGTTCGGCCCGTGCGCCCGGGCGTGCGGGTCCTCCACGCCGGTCACCAGGATCGCCGCGGCCGGGAACATCTCCTGGAACGTGGCGATGAACGGGATCGAACCGCCCACCCCGATGTCGACCGGGTCGGTGCCGTCCCAGGCGCCCCGGAACGCCGCCCGCGCCGCGTCGAACATCGGCCCGCTCGCGTCGATCACGCAGGGCGCGCCGTCGTGCTCGAACGTCACCGTCACCTGCGCGCCCCACGGCGCGTTCCGCTCCAGGTGCGCGGTCAGCGCCGCGTACGCCTTCTTCGGGTCGTCGCCCGGCGCCAGCCGTACGCTCAGCTTCGCCTTCGCGGCCGGGACCAGCGCGTTCGGCGCCTCCCCGGTGGTCGGCGCGTCGACGCCCAGGATCGCCAGCGCCGGCTTCGTCCAGAGCCGGTCGGTGATCCGGCCGGTGCCGAACAGCCGCGCGCCGTCGACCAGGCCGGCCTCCGCGCGGAACCGGTCCTCCGGGTAGTCGACGCTCGCGCCCTCCCGGGTGGCCAACCCGTCCACCGCGACGTCACCGGCGTCGTCGTGCAGCGTGCCGAGCAGCTTCACCAGCGCGGTGAGCGCGTCCGGCACGGCGCCGCCGAACATGCCGCTGTGCACCGCGTGGTCGAGCGTGCGGACCTCCACGAAGCAGTTCACGATGCCGCGCAGCGAGGTGGTCAGCGCCGGCACGCCGACGTCCCAGTTGGTGGAGTCGGCGATCACGATGACGTCCGACGCCAGGTCGTCGCGGTGCTCGGCGAGCAGCCGCTCCAGCGAGTCCGAGCCGTACTCCTCCTCGCCCTCGACGAAGAGCACCACGCCGACCGGGAGCCGGTCGCCGAACGCGCGCAGCGCGGCGACGTGCGCCATGATGCCGGCCTTGTCGTCGGCCGCGCCCCGGCCGTAGAGGCGACCGTCGCGCTCCACCGGCTCGAACGGGTCCGACTCCCAGAGCGCGAGGTCGCCGACCGGCTGCACGTCGTGGTGGGCGTAGAGCAGCACGGTGGGCGCGCCGTCCGGGGCCGCCTTCGTCCCGATCACCGCCGGCTGGCCGCCGGAGCGGACGATCCGGGTGTCCAGGCCGCAGCCGCGCAGCAGCTCCGCCACCGCCTCGGCGGAACGCTCCACGTGCGAGTGGTCGAAGCCCTCGAAGGCGATGCCCGGGATGCGGACGAGTCGTTCCAGGTCGGCACGGACACCGGGCAGTTCCCGCTCGACGGCGGCCCGCACCTCGGACTCGGACATGATCGGAGTGGTCATGACCGGAATCGTATGCCGGCCTTACCCGGCCGCGACGTCCGAGCCCGGACCCCGCCCGAGCCGCACGAAGTAGCGGTCCGGATCGTGCGGCAGGTCCGGGGCGCCGTCCACGACCAGGTCCACCGCCGCCGGGGTGCGGTCGGCGGCGAAGTGCGCCCGCTCCCCGGCGTGCCAGCGGCGCAACTCAGGCAGGACCTGCGCGCCGTCGCGGGCCAGCGCCCGGGACAGCCGCAGCTCGGCCGGCGCGGTGACCAGCACCGAGAGCGTCAGCTCGGGGCGTACGGCGGCGCGCGCGGCGCTCACCCCCTCGACGATCAGCACCGGCGCCACCGGCACCGGCACCACCCGGTCCAGGAAACGCCGGCGGACCCAGCTGTACCGGCGGTAGCCGCCCGGCCGGCCGGCCCGCACCGGCCCGAGCACCCACTCCTCCAGCCGTGCCCAGAACGTGAGCTGGTCGTCCCAGCCGTCGAGCAGGTCGTCGGTGCGGACCAGCGGCGGCCGGTCGCCGCCCGTGGTCGCCGCGAACGCGTCCGCGAGGCGCGTCGCGAACACGCTCTTGCCCGCGCCGCTCGGCCCGTCGACCGCCACCAGCCGGGTACGCCCCAACCGCGCCGGCCCGGCCAGCACCCGCCGGACCAGTCCGGCGTACGCCTCGACCACCGCAACGTTCACCCGACCGACGCTAACGTTCCCCCGTCCGCTGGATCCTGCGACCTGGCCGGGCCGTTTCGCCAGGCGGTGTGGGGATGCCACGGGCATGATCTGGGGGTGCTCCATGACGTGATGTGTCCGGGCGTCGACGCCCTCCTGGAACAGGCCCGCGCCGGTCTCCGCCGGCTCACCCCGCACGAGACCGTCGAAGCGGTCCGTAACGGCGCCCTGCTGATCGACACGCGCACCGAGTCGCAGCGTCGCGAGGAGGGTGAGCTGCCCGGCGCGATCGTCATCGACCGCACCGTGCTGGAGTGGCGGCTCGACCCGGCCAGCGAGTGGCGCATCCCGGAGGCGATCGGCTACGACCGCGAGATCGTGGTGGCGTGCCGGCAGGGCTACAGCTCCAGCCTGGCCGCCGCCAGTCTCCAGACGCTCGGCCTGCGCCAGGCCACCGACATGATCGGTGGCGTGCAGGGCTGGCGGGAGGCCGGGCTGCCGATGTCCGACCGGCCCGCCGACGTGCGCCACTGACCCGTCCCGCCCGGGTGCCGCCGGACCGCCCCGGGTGCTGCCGTCCAGCCAGCCGCGCCACCGGACCGATCCGGTCACGCCGTGCCCGGCGGTCAGCCGGGCGCGCCGGGCGGCACGAACGGCAGGCCCGGCGGCGCGCCGTCCTCGATCAACCGCCACAGCGCGGCGGTGTCCAGGTGCTCCTCCACCAGGTCGCCGAGCAGGTCCAGCGTCCGTTCCCGGGCCGCCGCGAACGACGTGTCCGGCGCGACCTTGAAGCCGGTCCGGCCGGCCGCCTCGGCGACCTCGGTGAGGAACCGGCGGCGGAACGCGTCGGACTCGAACGCCCCGTGCCAGTGGGTGCCGTGAACCGCACCGAGCCGGGCGCCCTCGCCGGCGCCGTCGGCGTGGCGCAGCAGCGGCGGCAGCCCCGGGTCGGCGGCGGAGACCCGACCATGGTGGATCTCGTACCCGTGCACCGGCACGTCCCCGGCGGCGAAGCCCTCGGCCCGGCGGACCGTCTTGCGCGGGTCGAAGGTGATCTCGACGGGCAGCAGCCCGAGGCCGGGCACGCTGCCCCGCCGGCTCTCCACCCGATCGTGGATGACCCGGCCGAGCATCTGGAACCCGCCGCAGATGCCGAGCAGCGGACGACCGGCGGCGGCGTGCGCCCGCACCGCGTCGGCCAGCCCGGTCTCCCGCAGCCAGGCCAGGTCGGCGACGGTCGACTTGGAGCCGGGCAGCACCACCAGGTCGGCGGCGGCCAGCTCGGCCGGCTCGACGGTCAGCCGCACCCGCACCCCCGGCTCGGTGGCGAGCGCCTCCACGTCGGTGGCGTTGCTGATCCGGGGCAGCCGGACCACGGCCACGTCCAGCCAGTCGGTGCCGCGTGGCGATGCCGGCCGGCCGAGCACCCGCCCGTACGCGAGCGAGTCCTCCGCGTCCAGCCACAGGTCCAGAGCCCACGGCAGCACGCCGTAGGTGGGCCGGCCGGTGACCTGGCGCAGCATGTCCAGGCCGGGCCGGAGCAGCCCCAGGTCGCCGCGGAACTTGTTGATCACGAAGCCGGCGACCAGCGCCTGGTCGGCCGCGTCCAGCAGCGCCACGGTGCCGAACATCGACGCGAACACGCCGCCCCGGTCGATGTCGCCGACCACGATCGTGGGCAGGGCGGCCTGCCGGGCCAGGCCCATGTTGACGTAGTCACCGGCCCGCAGGTTGATCTCCGCCGGGCTGCCCGCGCCCTCGCAGACCACCACGTCGTACTCGGTCCGCAGCTCGGCGAGCGCCGCGTACGCGGTCGCGGCCAGCCGGGGCCGCAGCGTGTGGAAGTTGCCGGCGGTGACCGTGTCGACCGCCTCGCCGAGCAGCACGACCTGGCTGGCGTGATCGCTGCCCGGCTTGAGCAGCACCGGGTTGAACCGCAGGTCCGGCGCGAGCCCGGCGGCGGCGGCCTGCATGGCCTGGGCCCGGCCCAGCTCCCCGCCCCGGCCGTCCGGGCCGACCACCACGGCCGAGTTGTTGCTCATGTTCTGCGCCTTGAACGGGGCCACCCGGACCCCCTGGCGACGCAGCCACCGGCAGATGCCGGCGGTGAGCACGCTCTTGCCGGCGTCGGAGGTGGTGCCGGCGACCAGCAGCCCGCCGCTCACCGTCCGCTCCCCGCCCGCCGCGCCCCACGAGCACGCCACGCCCGCCACGCCCCACGAGCACGCCACGCCCGCCACGCCCCGCGAGCAGGCCGCGCCCCACGAGCACGCCGCTTCCCGCGGTGCCGCCCGGCCCGCGCCCGGAGGCGTCGACTGCCGCGCGGCGTGCGGTGCCGGTGAGCGCGCGCAGCGCGGCGCGGCCGGTGGCGCCGGCCAGGCGGCCCACGGTCACCGGGTAGAGCGCGGCCAGCCCGAGCGCGGCCAGGCCCACCGTGCCGGAGACCCGCGCCGCCCGCTTGAGGTGCCGCGCCTCCGGCCGGGGGCCGTCGCCGAGGAACGGCCGCGTCTCGGACCGGCCGAAGTACACGTTGCGCCCGCCCAGCCGGACGCCGAGCGCACCCGCCATCGCCGCCTCGCACTGCCCCGCGTTCGGGCTCGGATGGTCGGCCCGGTCGCGCCGCCAGACGTGCCAGGCGGTGGCGCGGTCCCCGTGCGCCACCGGCGCGACGGCCACGGTGAGCAGCCCGGTCAACCGGGACGGCACCAGGTTGAGCAGGTCGTCCAGCCGCGCGGCCGGGGTGCCGAAGCGCGCGTACCGGGGTGAGCGGTGCCCGACCATCGCGTCGAGCGTGTTCGCCGCCCGGTAGCCGAGCAGGCCCGGCAGCCCCGCGACCGCCCCCCACACCAGCGGCGCGACCACCGCGTCGGAGGTGTTCTCGGCGACCGACTCGACGGTGGCGCGAGCCAGCTCCGGCTCGTCGAGGGCGGACGGGTCCCGCCCGCACAGGTGCCCGAGGCGGGCCCGGGCGGCGGGCAGGTCGGCGCGCCGCAGCGCCCGTCCCATCACCCGCGACTCGTGCCGCAGCGTGCGCCCGCCCAGCACCGTCCAGGTGCCGGCGGCCACCAGCGCGACCCGGGCCGCCGGGTGACGCCGGGTGGCGAGCGCGGCGGCGGCACCCAGCAGCACCGGTGCGCCGACCGCCAGCGCGGTGAACGCCGTGCCGGCCGCCCGCCGGGGGCGGTAGAGCCGCCGCTCCAGGGCACCCGCCGCGCGGCCGAAGCCGGCCACCGGATGCCACCTGCGCGGGTCGCCGAGCAGCGCGTCGAGCGCGTAACCCGCCACCAGCCCGGTCGCGTTCGCCATGGCGGTCGCCTGCCGCACCCGTCACCACCTCCGGCCGGCCAGCCTAGCCGTACCCGCTGGTTCGACGCGGGCCGTCAGGTGCCGCCGCCGGCCCGGGCGCCGCGGCGGTCGCGCCGACGCCGCCGCCCCGGCCCGCCGGCGGGGGTAGGCCGGACCCGCGCCGACGCGGGGTGGCGACGACGGTGTCGCCACCCCGCGCCCCCGTGGCGCGTCGCGGACGCTCAGGCGGACACCGGGGTACGCCGCCGGCTGCGGCGGCCCGAGGTGGTCCCGCCGCCGGTCGACCTCACGTCGCCCGGCCCCGCACCGGCCGGCCCGTCGCCGGCCGGCAGCTCGACCTCGGCCAGCTCGTCGTCCTCGGTCGGGGCCCGCCCGTCGGTCCCCTCGGCGGCCAGCTCGTCGTCCTCCCCCGCCTCCGACTCGGCGAACCCGACGCCAGTCCCGGCGGCCGGGCCGCCCGGCCGATGGTCGTCGCCGCCGGTCGAGCCACCCGACCGCGCGCCGTCGCCGCCCGCCGGGCCACCGGACCGCGCGCCGTCGCCGGGGCCGGGCCGGGCGTCGAACGGGTCGAGGTCGAGCACCCGGTCGAGCGTGCCGGTGAGGCCGACCCTCGCCGCCCCGAACTCCGGCAGGAAGTCGTCGTCGAACGGCCGGTCGTCGATCGTGGTCGGGGCCTGCTCGTCGGGCACCGGCTCGGTCGCCTCGCCGTGCACCCGCTGCTCCGCCTCGGCGTCCTCGACCGAGCTGGTGGCCGCGCGCGGCTGGTTGCGCAGGAAGCGGGACCGACCCCGGGACAGGTCGTGCCCGACCGCGACCGCCTCCAGCTCGTAGAGCGTGCGGTGGTTGCCGGCCTCGTCGGTCCAGTCGCGGGTGTAGAGGCGGCCGGCGACGATCACCGGGTCGCCCAGGGTCACCGAGGCGGCCACCCCCTCGGCGAGGCGTCGCCAGCAGTTCACCCGCACCCGCAGGCTGTTGCCGTCGACCCAGCGGCCGCTGTCCCGGTCGAGCCGGCGCGCGGTCGAGGCGACCTTGAAGTTGGCCACGAGCGTGCCGCTCTGCGTGGTCCGGCGCCACTCCGGCGCGGTCAGCACGTTGCCGACGATCGTGACGTAGGTGTCGAACATCGCCCCTCCCAGGGATCGGTTGTCCGGGTGAGCGTGGACCGGACCACGCCGCCCATGCATCCCGCCGCCCCACGCCCTGTGGACAACCACCGGCTTGTGGACAACCCCCTGATCAAGGTCCGTGTCTGCTAGGCCGATGGGCCCTACGGTACGGAGCTGCGGCGACACATGATCGGAACGTGACCGGCGGGAGGGCGTTCCGGAAACACGCCGGTTGGGTAAGTACTTGATCAACCGAGAGAAAGGGAGCGCCGATGCTTCTCCGAGACGTCCGCGAGGCAGGGCGATGAGCGCCGTGGCGAACCCCGCGACCGTGGGCGAGTGCCTGCGGGTCGGTGCCGGGTTCTCCCAGGGCGACCGCAACTGGATCGCCGAGCAGTTCGCGACGCTTGACGCCCGGCTCGCCGGCTTCCACGCCGACGCCACCGAACTGGAGGTGTCGGTCAAGGACCGCGAGGCCCGGGGCCAGAAGGTGACCCTGGAGTGCTGGGTCGCCGGCCGGCAGAAGATCGTCACCACCTCGACCGAAGAGGACCTGCACGCCGCGCTTAACGACGTCCGGGACGACCTGCGCCGCAAGCTCAACGACGCGAAGACCCGGCAGGAGCCGCGCAGCAACAAGCACCTGCGCGAACAGCCCGCCCCCGTCGATCTTGACGACGCGCCGCGCCAGGACGCCGAGACCGCCTGAGTTCCCGCAGGCCCCCGCCCGCACGGTGCCGGCGGGCGGGGGCGCCGCGCCCGGCTCAGGTGTTAAGCGGGGGCCCCTCCGCTACCGAATGCGTTAACCGGGGGCCCCGCCTTACACCCCTACCGCCGAGTAGCTCCGCGGCGTACCGTCGCGGTCGTGGAACCGGACGTGCTGGGAGCGCCCTACGAGCGGCGCACGATCGAACTGGGCACCGACGACGAGGGACCGGTCGTCGCGACCCTGGTCCGCCGCCGCGCCGACCGCCCGACCGGCCGGGCCGTGCTCTACGTGCACGGCTTCGTCGACTACTTCTTCCAGACCCATGTGGCCGACTTCTTCGCCGAGCGCGGCTGGGACTTCTACGCCCTCGACCTGCGCAAGTACGGCCGTAGCCTGCTCCCGCACCAGACCCCGAACTTCTGCCGCGACCTGAGCGACTACTTCCCCGAGCTGGACGCCGCCGCGGAGATCATCCGGGCCGACGAGGGCCACCAGACGCTGCTCGCCATGGGCCACTCGACCGGCGGCCTGATCATCTCGCTCTGGGCGGACGCCCGCCGCGACGCCGGCCTGGTCGACGGCATCGTGCTGAACAGTCCCTTCTTCGACATCAACGCCCCCTGGGTGGTCCGTCGACCCCTCGCGGCCGCCGTCTCCCGCCTGGGCCGCCGGGCGCCGCAGCGCGTCCTGCCGTTCGGGCTCGGCACCGTGTACGGCGAGAGCCTGCACGCCGACCACCGTGGCGAGTGGCGCTACGACCTGGCGTGGAAGCCGCTCGCCGGCTTCCCGGTCCGGGCCGGCTGGCTGAACGCGATCCGCACCGGCCAGCGCCGGCTGCGCGCCGGGCTGACCATCGAGGTGCCGGTGCTGCTGGCCTGTTCCACCCGCAGTTTCCGGGGCGCGAAGTGGCACGAGAGCGCCACCGGGGCCGACGCGGTGCTCGACGTGGAGCACATGGTGCGCTGGGCGCCCCGGCTCGGCCGGCACGTCACCCTGGCCCGCTTCGACGGCGGCCTGCACGACCTCACGCTGTCCAGTCCCGGCGTACGCGAGAAGGTCTTCGCGGAGGTCGGGCGGTGGGCGGAGGGCTTCCTCCGCGCCGGCCCCACCGAGCCGGAGCCCGGGTCCACGCCGCCCACCCCCCGCCCTCCGGCGGACGAACCGGCCGACGCACGGGCCGCCGCCGGCGCCGAGGGCTGAGCCGCCGCCCGCCATCCACCCGTCGATGGCGGTGAGAAGGTGCCCCTTCTCTACCGGAGGCGTTAAGAAGGGGCCCCTCCTTCCAGTGCCTCGGCGAGCGCCGCCCGGATCCGGTCGAACGTGGCGACCGGGTGCCCGCCGTCGCGGGCCGGCAGCAGCAGGCCCAGGCAGCGCAGCACCGGCTCGTCCGCCGCACCGGACTCCACCGTGAAGACCGGCGCGCCCACGTACCCGACGGGCAGCTCGACGGTGACCCGAACCCCGTCGACGTCGTCCCGGGCGACCCGCTCGACCACCGCCTCCAGCGGGCGCGACCCGTCGTCGCCGACGCCCAGCGCCAGCACGAACGCCGAGCCGGGCGCCGCGCCGACCCGGGCGACCGCGTCGGCCGGCGCGGCCACCGCCTCGGTGACCTGCTGGGTACGCCAGCGCCAGCCCCGGTCGTCGGCGTGCCCGTGCAGCCCGCCGGTGGGCATGGCGGCCACCCCCAGCTCCGGCAGGCGCAGCCAGTGGTCGGCGAAACCGGGCAGCTCGATCGGCTCCTCCGCCCCCTCGGCCGGCTCGGTGACGCTGGGCCGGAGCAGAATCTCCCCGTACGGCCGGTCGGTGAGCGCGTCGGCGGTGAGCAGCCACTCGTGCGCGACCTCCCCGTCGTCGGTGGCGCCGACCAGCTCGCTGTAGAAGAAGGCGGTGCCCACCGTGCCGGCCGGCGCGCCGGGCCGCTCCGACCCGGCGACGGGCAGGATCGACCGCCCGAGGTGCTGGCACAGCTCGAAGACGATCTCGTTCTCGGTTTCCTGGTCGAGCAGCATCCGCCGAGGGTACGGACCGGGATGCGCCCGCCGGCCGGGGACCCGCCGGAACACAGGTGCGGGTTGCGACGTCGGCGTGGGACGCTGGCGGCGACGTGGGCGCGCCTACCCGTACCCCCGGCCGGGCCGGAGCCGGCGGTACCCTCTTGGCGCGACGACCGTCGACGCGCGCCCGTAGCTCAGCGGATAGAGCAGGGGACTTCTAATCCCAAGGCCGCAGGTTCGAATCCTGCCGGGCGCACTCCCCCTACCCGGAGACGCTTCCGCCTCGCCCGCGCCGCTTCGGGTCTGCGGCGGACGGCAGCGGCACCACGCGCTCCTCGTGCACCTTGATCTCGGCGCGGAATCGATGAGCGCCCGGATGCCAGATCTCCTCGAACGGGCCCATCACGTTGTCGCCGACCCCTCGGCGGCGAACCCGGGCCGCCAGCCAGGCGAGAAGCCCCAGGACGCCCGCCAGGCAGCCGACGACCAGCACGACCGCCAGCAACTCGCCCACCACCCCACGCTAGCCCAGCACCGGATATCTGGTTGACCGGCGACCCGCGACGGGCGGGATCATCGGGACCATGTCGCTGCCCACCCCCACCCTGCGCACCGATCGCCTCCGACTGCGTCCCTTCGGCGACGCGGACGCGGGCGACCTCTTCGCCCTGCACAGCAGCGCCCGCGTCCTGCGCTACTGGGACTCGCCGCCGTGGCACGACCCGGCGCGCGCCGAGCGGTTCGTCGCCGCGTGCCGGCGGATGGCCGAGGAGGGCACCGGGGCGCGACCGGCCGTGGACCGGCTCTCCGACGGGGCGTTCCTCGGCTGGTGCGGCCTGGTCCGGTGGAACCCGGAGTACCGCAGCGCGTCGCTGGGCTACTGCTTCGACGACGCGGCCTGGGGCCAGGGGTACGCGACGGAGGCCGCGCGCGCCCTGCTGGGTTGGGCGTTCGACACGCTGGACCTGAATCGCGTCCAGGCGGAGACCGACACCCGCAACGTGGCGTCCGCCCGGGTGCTGGCGAAGCTCGGGTTCGTGCGGGAGGGCACGCTGCGGGAGGACTGCGTGGTGGCCGGCGAGGTCTCCGACTCGTGGGTCTTCGGGCTGCTCCGGCGGGACTGGCGACCGGCGGGCGATCAGGAGTCGGCCGGGACGCCCGCCTCCAGTTGACCGATCATCGGGCCGAGCAGGTCGTTGAGTTCCCGGGTCAGCACCACGACCGCGCGCCGCGCCGTGGCGGCCACCGCGTCGTCCGGCCCGTCGGGTGCCGGCGGCAGGTCGCCGAGCGGGACGGGCGCGTCGACCTGGAGCAGGGCCCGCAGGTGCGGGCTGCGCGTCAGGTCACGCTCGGTCGGCGTCGTGTACTGCCCGAACAACTGGGGCCAGTCCCGCCAGCCCCGGTCGCGCTGCCACTGCCGGGTCCAGGTGAGTTCGGCCGGCCACCGGGAGATCACCGTGACGGCACCGGTCAGGCTGCCGTCCCACGGGCTCGGCGCGCAGGTCGCGGACACGATCCGCCGGTGCCAGCGTACGTAGCCGGGTGACAGCTCGGTGGCGATCCGCCACGCGGTCGCGGCGAACGCCACCGGCGCGATGTCGCCCCACGTGTCGGCGAATTCATCGGTACGCCTGAGCACCTCGGCCTCGTAGCGGCCACGTCCGCCGGTGCCGTGCTCACGGTCGAAGTGCTCGTCGAGCCAGAACGCGCGCGGTTCCACCATGGTCTCCCCCGTCCGTCCGCACCCTCGTACCGGTCTACCACGACCCGGTGCGCAATTCAGATGCACGCGCATGGATCGGTCGGAATACTGCCCGGATGAACGACGACGCCGCCCGGGACGCGTGGGAGACCGACGGTTTCGTCGTCCTGCCCGGCTACCTCCCGACCGTGGACCTGACGCCGGCGCTCGGCGAGTTGGGGAGCATGTTCCCGTCGCCGGAGGGCTTCCACGACGGGACGGATCCGCGTCGGGACCGCTACCTCGGCGACGAGTTCGCCGGCATCCAGGGTTTTCCGTTCGACAGCGTCGAGCTGAGCCTGCTCGCGACGGGCGACCGCCTGGTGGGTCTGGCGCGTGCGTTGCTCCGTACCGACGATCTCCGGGTCTCCTCGGCCGAGGCCTGGGCGAAGTTCACCGGGGCGGCCGACTACGACCAGGAGCTGCACCGCGACTACCTGAACCACACGCTGCTGGTGCCGACGGACGCCCCCGAGCACCGGCAGGTGGAGATGTTCGTCTACCTGGTCGACGTGCCCGAGGGCCTCGGCCCGCCGCACCTGCTGTCCACCCGGCACACCCGGGACCTGCCGGCGAAGCCGAACTGGTATCCCCGTACCGACGTGGGCGAGCGGTTCGGCGACTTCGTCGCGCCGACCGGCAGCCCGCGGCTCTACGAGGCGGAGGTGTCCGGCGCCGGTCCGGCGGGCACGGTGGTCGCGTTCCAGCCCGGCACGTTCCATCGGGGCACCGGCATGACCACGCCGCGCGGCGCGCGCTACACCATGCACCTGTGCTTCCGGCCGGCGGCGGTGGCGTGGGGCGACCGGCACGCCTGGGCCGAGCGGAGCCATGAGCCCGCCTGGTACCGCTTCGTGAGCCGGGCCGCCCCGGCGCAGCTCGAACTGTTCGGCTTCCCGCCGCCGGGCCATCCCTACTGGACCGCCGGGACCGTCGCCGGCGTGGCCCAGCGTTACCCGCACCTGGACATGACGCCCTGGAAGGTCTGAGGCGTCAGCGTGCCGTGCCGGCGAGCAGCCACCGCCGGACCGGGATCTCCAGCAGCACCCGTCCACTGTCCGGCGTGACCGGCTGCCGGATGTCCCACCCGTCGTACTTGTCGGCGAAGGCCCGGACGACGGCGGGCGGGAAGTCGCCGTGGTGCAGCCGGGCGGCGCCCTCCGCGACGACCGGGTGGTCGCCGTCCTCCAGCGCCAGGGAGACGCGCGGGTCCGCCGCCACGTTGCGGGCCTTGACGCTGCCGGCCTCGCAGCAGACCCACCAGACGCCGTCGACGTGGACGAACCAGACCGGCGTCACGTGCGGGGAGCCGTCGGGCGCAGCGTGCACAGCCACACGTTCCGCTCCCGGCTGAGCCGGGCGTCGACGTCGGGCGGAAGTGGGGCAGCCATCCGCAGAGTGCACCACATCCCGGAGAGCTGTGCGATCTGCTAGGCGTCCTCGTGCGACCACGACAGACAGCGATCCGGGACGGGAAGGTGCATCTGCACGTCGTGCTCGGCCGGGAAGGTGACGTCGCCCTCTCCGGCCACCTGCACTGGGCGCGGGTGGAGTCCTTCTTCGTCCACGCGTACGCCGTGGCCCTCGAACCGGAATGACCACACGTCGACGTCACCGCGAGGCTGCTCCCGCCGCCCCTCGCGCCGAGTCGTACTTGATATCAGCTCGAAAGGCAGGCACGGCGGCCGGGAGTGTCACCGGCCGCCGCTAGTCTGCGCCCATGGTGACCGAGACGGACCTGCGCCTGCCCGACGGCCGCACCCTGCACGTCTACGACACCGGCGGGGCCGACCGGCTGCCCGTCTTCTGGCACCACGGCACGCCGAACGTCGGTGCCCCGCCCGCGCCGCTGTTCGCCGCCGCCGACCGCCTCGGGCTGCGCTGGGTGTCGCACGACCGTCCCGGCTACGGCGGCTCCACGCCCGCTCCGGGTCGCGACGTCGCCTCGGTGGCGTCGGACGTGGCTGCGGTGGCCGACGCGCTGGGCCTCGACCGGTTCGCGGTGATGGGCCACTCCGGTGGCGGCCCACACGCCCTGGCCTGCGGCGCGCTGCTGCCCGAACGGGTGGTCGCGGTGGTGGTGGGCGCCGGTCTGGCGCCCTACGGCGCGGCCGGACTGGACTGGTTCGCCGGCATGGTGCCGTCCGGGGTGGCGTCGCTGCGGGCCGCCGCGGCGGGTCGGGCGGCCAAGGAGGCGCACGAGACCTCCGGCGTGGAATACGACCCCGAGTTCACCGACGCCGACCTGGCCGCGCTGCACGCCGAGTGGTCCTGGTTCGACAGTGTGGTCGGGCCCGGCACCGAGCACGGTCCCGGCCCGCTGATCGACGACGACCTGGCCTACGTGCGGCCGTGGGGCTTCGACCCGGCCGACGTCACGCCGCCGGTCCTGCTGCTGCACGGCGAGCGTGACGGCATGGCGCCGGTGGCGCACGCCGAGTGGCTGGCCGCCCGGTGCCCGTCGGCCGAGTTGCGCCGGTTCTCCGGCGACGGGCACATCTCCGTGCTTCGGCACGCCGAGGCGGCCCTGGAGTGGCTCAGTCGCAGATCCGCCAGTCCCCGTCTTCCTTGACGAGCGGGAGGACCTGGGTGATGGCGACTCCGTCGCGCGGCGTGAAGCGGACGTTCGCCGACCCGTGCACCCGCCCGTTGGTGTTCGCCACGTTCACCCCGACGATCTCGTAGCCGGTCAGCTCCGGCTGGGCCGACTGCTGCCGGGCGAAGTCCGCCTCGTCGAGCCGGTCGCGCACCTGGGCGCAGAACTGCCCGTACGCGGTCGGGTAGTCGCGGGCGACCACCGCGGCGGCGAAGGTGTCGACGGTGGCGCGGGCCGGGCCGGTGGCTTCCCGGGCCACGCGGTAGAGCACGAAGCCACCGATCGCGCCGCCCGAACAGCAGAGGGCGAGCACCACACCCAGCACGACGAACAGCGTCCGCCTGGACTTCTTCGGCGGCACCATGGCCGGCTCGTACACCATGAGCGCAGGGTAGGAGCCTCGGACAAACCGTCGACGCGCCGCGCACCGAGCGTGACCGGTACCGACAAAGCATGTTATTCTCCGGCGTCAATCTATGCCGTGCGGACCCCTGCCGGGTCGCTGCCGGAAGGACGCCTCCCCGATGCCGGTGGCTACCGCCACGACAGTGCCCCGGTCCCCACTGGACCGTCCCGCGGGCGGCGCGTTCACGCTGATCTTCACCACCCTGCCGGCGCTGCTCCGGCTCACCTGCGGCCTGGTCGGCGCGGTGGTCGCCCTGTCGGTGCGGACACCTCCGGTGCGGGTGGCGCTGCTGGTCCCCGCCGTCGTCGCGCTCACCGCCTGGTCCGTCTGGTACGCGGTCCGCGCGTTCCGGCACGGCATCGGCGGCGCGCTGGTGGCCGGCGACGTGGCGCTGACCACCGCCACCGCGCTGGCCATCGGGTGGCTGGTCGCGCCGGAGGTGCTGCCCGGCGAGGCGAGCTGGGTCGCGGTGCTGGCCAGCACCACCGTGATCAACGCGCAGGCCACCGCGCCGGCCCGCTGGTCGGTGCCGGCCGGCCTGCTGGTCACCGCCGCCTACGCCACCGGCGCGACGCTGGCCGGCAACCCGGTCGAGGCGCGGGCGCACACCGGCACGCTGCTGGTGCAGACCGGCTGCACGGCGGTGATGACCGCGGTGATGCGCCGGTGGATCGGCCGGGGCGACGCCGCGTTCGCCGAGTTCCGGCGGTTGTCCCACGAGGCGGTGGTGGCCCGCGCCGCGCGCGAGGCGGAACGGCGGCACAACCGGGACCTGCACGACACGGTCCTCGGCACGCTGACCATGGTCGGGCTCGGCGCGGTCCCCGGCGGCTCGGCGGCGCTGCGCGAGCGGTGCGCGGCGGACCTGCGTACCCTCGGCGCGCTGGCCGGCACGCGGGCCGCGACCGGCGAGGCGGAGCTGGACGAGCGGCTGCGCACGGTCCTCGCCGGGCTGCCGGAGCTGCCGGTGACCGCGACGCTGCCACCGTGCCGGGTGCCGGCGGAGGTCGCCGCGGCGCTCGCCGACAGCGCCGCCGCCGCGCTGGCCAACGTGGCGCGGCACGCGCCCGGCGCGGCCACCGCGCTGCGCCTGGGCCGCGAGGGCCGGGCCGTCGTGGTCGAGGTGGTCGACGACGGTCCCGGCTTCGATCCGACGACGGTCCCGGCCCATCGGTACGGGCTGCGCGAGTCGATCCACGGGCGGATGGCCACCGTGGACGGTCGGGCGGTGGTGACCTCCGCCCCTGGTCGAGGCACCCGGGTCCGGCTGGAGTGGTCGGATGGCGACTGAGTCCCCGACGGCGGTAACCACCCGCCCGGTGCCGCTCCCCCGGCGCCGGGTGTCCACCGGCGCCCGCGCGGCCGGGGCCCCGCCGGAGGCGCACGCCGTGGCGGACGCGTCGGACCGGGGCGCCCGGCTCGTCGCGGTCGTCATCGCGCTGGCCTGGCACCTGGTGATCGGGCTGCCGGCGGTGCTCGCGGCGGGGCCCGGGATGGCCGCCCCGGCGGTGGTGGCGGTCGGTTGGCTGGTGACCGCGCTGGTCGGCGTCGCCACCGGCGTACGCCTGCTGCGCGGTGGGCTGCCCCCGGCCCGGCGGTTGGCCGCGGTGCTGCTGGTGGTCGACGCGGCGGTCTTCGCGGCGGCCGGCGAGCGGTTCCTGTTCAGCACCGCCAACTGGGTGTGGGGCGGGCTGGCCTGGTTCCTGCTCCTGGTGCTCTGGCAGCGCCCGGTGCGCTGGCTGCTGGTGGTGCTGGCGGCGCACGCGACGATCGCGCTGGTGGCGGTGGTGCTGGACGGCGCGACCGCGCCGGCCGACCTGAGCCGCTACGCGATGTACGTCTACGGCACCTCCACGCTGCCGGTGGCGGTGTTCGCCGGCGCGGCGGCGCTGACCGCGCTGGCCCGGGACCGGGCCGGCACCGCCGCGGCGGTGCTGGCGGTGGCCGCGGAACGGGAGGCCGCCGAGCGCGCCCAGCGCGAGCGGCAGGCCCGGCTCGCCCTGGTCGGCGGCACCGCCGAGGAGGTGCTGGCCGCGTTGGCGGACGGCGACGCCGACCCGGCCGACGAGGCGGTACGCCGCCGCGCGGTGCTGGCCGCCGCCCGGCTGCGCCGGCTGATCGCGGAGTCCGACGACGTGCCCGATCCGCTGCTGCACGAGTTGCGGGCCGCCGCCGACCTGGCCGAACGCAACGGCCTGCCGATCGAGCTGGTCGCGGTCGGCACGCCGCCGGAGTTGCCGGTCGACGTGCGACGCGGGCTGGCCGACCCGCTCACCGCCGCGCTCGCCGGCGCCCGCGGCTCGGCCCGGCTGACCGTGGTCGCCGGCCCGGACGAGGTGGTGGTCAGCCTGGTGACGCCGGACCACGACGGCCCGGACGACCGGGTGACGCCACCCGGCGGTGCCGGTCCGGTGGAGTGGAAGGACGAGCGGGACGGGGAGATCAGATGGACGCAGACCCGCTGGCGGCGGACGTGAACGCCGGGCACCCGATCGGGGTGGCGATCGTCGACGACCATCCCGTGGTGATCGACGGCGTGCGCGCCTGGCTGTCCACCGAGCCGCGGCTGCGGGTGCTGGCGACCGGCGACGACCCGGACGCGGTGCTGCGGGCCGCGCCGCACGCCGAGGTGGTGCTGCTCGACCTGCGGCTGCACGGGCGGATGGTGCTGGACAAGCTGGCCGAGCTGAGCGCGGCCGGGCGGCGGGTGGTGGTCTACTCCGAGCACACCGACCCGCAGACGATGCTGGCCGCCCTGGACGCGGGCGCGGTGGCGTTCCTGGCCAAGCACGAGGGGCGCGAGCACTGCGTGGGCACCGTGCTCGCGGCGGCGAGCGACCGCCCGTACGTGCCGCCGGCGTTGGCCGGGGCGATGGTCGGTGACGCCCGCCCGGACCGGCCCGCCCTGTCGGACAAGGAGCGCGAGGCGCTGCTGCTGTGGTTCCAGTCGATGTCGAAGGCGTCGGTGGCGCGCCGGATGCAGATCAGCGAGCACACCGTGAAGCAGTACGTGGACCGGGCGCGGATCAAGTACACGCGAGCGGGTCGTCCGGCGGCCACCAAGGCGGCCCTGCTCGCCCGGGCGATCGAGGACGGCCTCGTCCGACCGGAAGAGATCGGCATCTACCGGTCGCAGGCGTCCGCCGACCGGCCGACCCCCTAACGGGTGTCATGACAGCCACCCGGGAATCGGGGAGGCTCATCGGTACCGCCAACCGTCACCGGGAGGTCGTACCGTGCCGGAGGACGCCGCACCCTTCTTCATCGGGCCACACCGCTTCGACGCCGACGACGACCCCACCCGTCCACTGCTCGACCGGCGCTACGCGCTGGTGCCCGAGCCGGGCGAGCGGCTGCTCGCCCAGCACCGCCTGTCGGTCGCCGGTCACCTGCTCGGCCCCACCGAGGACGTCCGCTGCTGGTCGCTGCCCGACCCCGCCTCGGTCACCCTCACCGACCGGCGGTTGGTCTACGTCTGCACCGGCCCCGAGCTGACCCTGGTCCCCGGGCGGGACAGCCCGGCCGGCGCCCGGCACCGGCGCCCGGCCCGGCTGTCCCGCCTGGTCAGCGGCCAGATCCGCTGGCAGTGGCCGTCCCGGCTGGAGCTGGCCGAGGTCGGCGACGAGGCGGTGGAGCTGCGCGTGGTCTGCGACGCGCTGCGCACCATCCGGCAGCCGGCGCTCGCGCTCACCGGCCCGGTCGCCCTGGTCAGCGCGCTGGCGAGGCAGGTACGCCGCTCGGTGGCCGGGTTCCGGCTGGTCCACCCCGACCTGGTGGACCTGTCCCCGCCGGAGCGGGACGTCCTCGCCACCCGGGTGGCCGCCTCCCCCGGCCCGACGCTGGGCGCGGTGACGATGCCCGGCTCGCTGCCGGTGGAGTTCCTGTCCCGGGACGACTACTACCGCCGGCCGGTGGCCGAGTCCGCACCGTGGCCGGTGTACTTCCCGGCCCGGGACCAGCCCGGCTCCGCCTGCTGAGCGTCGGTCAGGAGGTGGTGCGGGAGCGGCGGTCGGAGCGGTCCAGCTCGGCGGCCTGCTCGGGGGTGGGCGCGCCGCCGCCGAGGTGGGCCGGCTGCCACCAGGCGTCGTCCGGGCCGGCGGGCTGCTCGGGGTAGTCCCGCTGGGCGCGGTCGACGAGCGCCGACAGCCGGGTACGCAGCTCGGCGGTCAGGACCGTGGCGTCCGGGTAGGCGGCCGGGTCCATCGGCTCGCCCACCAGGATGGTGATCGGGGTGTGCCGGCGGGTCAGGGTGCGCGGACGCCCCTTCGTCCACAGCCGCTGGGTGCCCCAGAGCGCCACCGGCAGCAGCGGCACGGCGGCCTCCTGCGCCATCCGGGCCGCGCCGTTCTTCAGGTCCTTGACGGTGAAGGAGCGGCTGATGGTCGCCTCCGGGAAGACGCCGACCACCTCGCCCCGGCGCAGCGCGCCGACCGCCGCGGCGTACGAGCCGGCGCCGGCCGCGCGGTTCACCGGGATGTGCTTCATGCCGCGCATCAGCGGCCCGGAGACGCGGTGCCGGAAGACGCTCTCCTTGGCCATGAACCGGACCAGCCGCCGGGACTCGTACGCGCCGTAGCCGCAGAAGATGAAGTCGAGGTAGCTCACGTGGTTGGACGCGAGCACCGCCCCGCCGGTGGTGGGCACGTGTTCGCTGCCCCGCACGTCCAGGCGCAGGTCGAGAGCGCGGAACATCGTCTTGGCGGCGGTGATCACAGGCGGGTACACGAGTTCCGGCATCCGGCAACTTTACCCCGAGTAGGTTACCCGACCGTAGGGATGCTCTGCCCTGAGCAGACCGGTCTCGTCAGACCGGATCCGCGTCGGCCACCATGGGCCGATGACCGAACGCGGCGTGCTGTTCTGGATCCACGGCGGAGGCTGGCGGGGTCGTTCCGACGAGGACGGCGCCGCGCTCGCGTCGCTCGGCCTGCGGGTGGTCGCCGCGAGCTACCGGTTCTCGCACGAGGCGCGCTGGCCGGCGCAGCTCGACGACGTCCGCGCCGGGGCGCGGGCCGCCCGGGCCACCGCGGGCGGGCTCCCGCTGCTGGTCGGCGGTGACTCGGCCGGCGGGATGCTCGCCCTGCACCTGG
Source organism: Micromonospora ferruginea (assembly GCF_013694245.2). Taxonomy (NCBI): domain Bacteria; kingdom Bacillati; phylum Actinomycetota; class Actinomycetes; order Micromonosporales; family Micromonosporaceae; genus Micromonospora; species Micromonospora robiginosa. Next base: position 34,072 of record NZ_CP059322.2, on the reverse strand, counting down.
CGTTGCGCGGGGTGGACCGGCCGGGTGACGTGGCGGGCGCGCTGGCGTACTGGGCTCCTGTCGACCCGCTCGACCCGGAGCAGCGGCGCCGCCGCCCGGCGGGCGACGACCCGTGGGCCGACCTGCTCGGGCACCCGCCGGCCGCGGGTGACCCGGCCACCGCCGACGCCGCCGTCGCCGGTCACCTCGGGTCCGGCGTGCCGGTGCTGCTGGTGCAGGGGCGCGACGACGTGCCGGTGCCGGCCGCCCAGGCGCTGGAGCTGACCGGCCGGCTGCTCGCCGCCGGCCACCCGACCCACCTCTGGCTCACCCACGGCGGGCACGCCCTCGACCTGGCCCGCCCCGACCTGCGCGCGGTCGCCGCCACGTTCCTGGACAGCGTCCTCCCGACGGTCGCGGCCCACTAGGTTCGAGGCATGCCCGACCTCGCCGCGATCGTCATCCACTGCCGCGACCCCTACCTGCTCGCCCCGTTCTGGAGCGCGGTCAGCGGGCTGCCCGTGGTCGAGGCGGACCTGGCGAAGCTGGCCGACCGCACGCTCGGGCCGACCGAGGCGGTGCTGCTGCGCGATCCGCACGGGCGGCGGCCGGACCTGTGGATCAGCCCGGCGGGTGACCTGCCCGCTCCCGGCCGGATCCACCTGGACCTGGTCGGCGACGCCGAGGAGCGGGCCGCGGTGCTGGAGGCGGGCGCCACGGTGGTCCGTGAGCTGCCCCGGTGGACCGTGCTGGCCGACCCGGAGGGCAACGAGTTCTGCCTGTTGCCCCCGCACGAGGCGCACGCCGCCGAGCCGCCGCCCGGCCACTGACCGACTGACCCGGCCGGGTCAGCCGGGTCAGCCGGGTCAGCCGGCCAGGTTGTGCAGGTCCAGCCGCCCCCGGGCGAACGCGTCCACCCGGCCCCAGCGGCCCGGGATGTCCAGCACCTCGATCCGCCCCATGCCCACCGGCAGCCGCGGGTCCACCGCCAGGTGCCCCTCGTGCGGCTCCAGGCCGAGCATGGTCCGGATCAGCAGCAGCGGAGCGCCCGTCGACCACGCCTGCGGGCTGCACGCGGTCGGGTACTCCACCGGGAACTTGGTCAGCTCCCGCTGGTAGCCGCCGAACGCCTCGGGCAGCCGGCCGTCGAAGTAGGTGGCCGCGTCCAGGATGCCGTTGGCCACGGTGGCCGCCTCCTCGGCGAAGCCGTACCGGCGCAGGCCCCAGGCGATGAACGAGTTGTCGAACGGCCAGATCGCGCCGTTGTGGTAGCCGATCGGGTTGTAGCGGATCTCGCCCTCGGCCAGCGTCCGCACCCCCCAGCCGGACCAGAGCCGCGGTCCCACCAGGTGCTCGGCGATCCGCGGCGCCCGCTCGTCGTCGACGATGCCGCTCCACAGCAGGTGGCCGATGTTGGAGCTGAGCACGTCGCACTTGCGCCCCTGCGGGTCCAGCGCCAGCGCGTAGAAGCCCCCCTCCTCGACCCACCACTCGCGGTTGAACCGGGCCTTCAGCTGCGCCGCCTCGCGTTCCAACTGGTCGGCGTACGCGGGGTCGCCCCAGAACTCCCGGGCCAGCCGGGCGGCCCGGGTCTTCGCGTCGTACGCGTACCCCTGCACCTCGCAACTGGCACGCGGGAACGGCGGCAGCGAGCCGTCGGCGTACGAGACGGAGTCCCAGGAGTCCTTCCAGCACTGGTTCTCCAGGCCGTTCTCGGTGTTGCGCCGCTCGTACCAGATGTAGCCGTTGCCGACCAGGTCGGCGTAGTCGTCGATCCACTTCAGCGCCGCCCGGCACTCCCGTTCCAGCTCCTTGACCAGCGCCACGTCGCCGCTCCACCGCTCGTACTCGTCGAGCAGCACCACGAAGAGCGGCGTCGCGTCCACCGAGCCGTAGTAGGGCGAGTGCGGTTGCTCCTCGAACGCGGCGGTCTCGCCGTAGCGCATCTCGTGCAGGATCCGGCCCGGGTCCTCGTCGCGGAAGTCGTCGAAGCGGGTGCCCTGCAGGGCGCCGAGGATGCGCAGTGTGGTCTTCGACATCTCCGGCGCGAACGGCAGCACCTGTAGGCAGGTGAGGATGCTGTCCCGGCCGAACATGGTCATGAACCAGGGCAGCCCGGCCGCGGGCAGCGTCTGCCCGCCCAGCGACAGCGGTGAGAAGCGCAGCGCGGCGAGGTCGACCAGGCTCCGCCGGTAGGTCGCGGCGACCCGGCCGTGCTCGCTGTTGACCTTGGGCGCCTTGTCGACCCACTCCTGGAGGTCGTGTTCGAGCGCGAGCCGCTCGGTGCCGTGCGCCCGCAACCCGATCCGCAGGTCCCGGCCGCCGGGCCCGATGGCGAACGTCCGCACGTCGATGGCGGCGTCCCACTGCTCGTTCGGCTCCAGGTGGATGCTCCAGGCGAAGCCCCGGTTGTCGTAGCGGGCCGGCTGGTTCGCCGAGATCACCGTCTCCCGCTTGAAGTTCCCCCGGCGGTAGCCGAGCCGCAGCCGGTCCGCCTCCGCCTCGGCGTACAGCTCGCCCTTCTTGTTGAGGATCTCGTCCTTGACCTGGAAGAGGTCGGCGAAGTCGGAGCCCGCGTCCATCCGGATCTCCAGGTCGACGGGCTTCTCGTCGTGGTTGAGGATGGTCAGCGTCTCCCGGAAGCTGCCCCCCACCACCCGCTCCCGGATGATCGACAGCTTGGCGTCCACGTAGTGCGTGGCCATGCCGGGGACCAGGAAGAACCGGGCCTCGTAGTACTGCAGGTCGTCGTAGGAGAGCGCGTTGAGCCGCTCGCCGTTGACGGTGAGCACCCACTTCGACAGGTATCGCGTGTCGAGCGAGAAGAGCCCGGTCGGCTCGCTCGGCGTGGCCTCGATGTCGCCGGTGTCCTCGGAGACCACGAACGTGTTGCCGTCCAGGATCCGGACGGTGTTGCTTCCGGCCATCAGGCGGCCCTCCTGGCAAAGGCGTGGTGCGGCCCGCGGGAGTCCGGCGGACCGGGGAAGACGCGTTCGATCTGGAGCACCAGCCGCAGGTCACCGACGACAGTCATGTCGCCGCGCAGCAGCGCCGCGATGGCGTTCTCCTCGCCGTCGACGAGCGCGCCGAAGAGCCGGGGGTCGGTGCCCACCACCGTGTCCGCCTCGCCGTCCTCCTGCCGGACCCGCAGGTTGCCCCGGTCGATCTCCAGCAGCCAGTGGTTGGTCTGCGCGCCCTCGTGCAGGTCGAACCGGAGCGTTCCGGACGTCTTGACCAGCAGCGGCTCGAAGCCCCGCCGGTCCAGCTCCTCGAAGAATCTCGTGGCCGTGTCCACCATCGAAGGCGACTCCTCCCGCGCTACCAGCGGCCGTCCCGTCGACAGCACGGGTCCCCGCCGGGTCCCGGGTCAACCTCGCCCGGATCGGGTGAGGCGCGGCAGGTGGGGTGCACGCGAGACGCCGGCCCCCGAACCGGGGGCCGGCGTCACCGCGGCGGACGGTCAGTTGTTGGGGTCGTCGGCGCTGATGTCCGCGAGCACCGACTGGGGTTCCCGCTCGACCGCCAGGTCACCCATCGAGACCAGGCCGATCAGCCGGCCGTCCTCGGTCACCGGGAGCCGCCGCACGGCGTACGTGCGCATCAGGTCGGCGGCGGCGACCGCGTCGTCGTTCTGGCTGACCGTCACCACGTCCTTGCTGGTGATCTCGTTGAGCCGGGTGGTGGCGGGGTTCCGGTCCTCGGCCACGCCCCGGACCGTGATGTCCCGGTCCGTGACGATGCCGACCACGTTGTCGCCGTCGGTGACCACCACGTCGCCGATGGCGCTGTCGCGCATCTCCTGGGCCGCCGCGGCGAGCGTGTCGTTGCCGTCCATCGTCACCAACCGGGTCGTCATGAACTCTCCGACCGTTGTCATGGTGCTCCCCTCTCGGTGTCGGCACCGCGGTCTACCCGCCGCCCGAGGCGGGGTAACGCCTGCCGGTTCACCGTCGGCGCCGGATCCGTCGGCGGATCTCGTAGGAGCCGTTGCTGGACAGCCCGTAGAAGATCGGCAGCAGCAGGAACACCACGAGCGCCGCCGGCACGCTCACCCACCACCCCACCGCGCCGGCGATCGCGTACGCGGCCACGCCGAACAGCGCGCGGAGCCGCTCGGCGGCGAAGAAGCGTTGCGGCACCCCGGCCTGCAACAGCTTCGGGTGCCCGTGCAGGTAGTGGTGGAGCCACATCCAGGCGGCCGAGAGGAGCACGCCGAGCAGCGCGTAGGCGCCGATCGCCACCCGCTCGTCGGACGTGTCGCCCTTCTCCACCGCGCGGGAGACCAGCGCGGTCACGAACGGCAGCAGCGTCACGCCGAACAGCACCGCGAGGTTCGTCCAGTCCAGTCCCCGGTCGGAGCAGCGGACCCGGAGGAACGTGCCCTTGTGGTTCAGCCAGTTGACCGCCACGTAGAGGAAGGACGTGACGAAGGCGAGGTAGACCGGCCACTGCACGATCAGCGCGTGCGGCATCCCGCCCGGCGTCACCTCGGGCACGCTCAGGTCGAGCACCAGCAGCGTGACGACGATGGCGAAGACCGCGTCGCTGAAGCCGATCGCCCGGGCCGTGTCCGAGCGAAGTCCGGCCTCGACCTCCTGGACGTCCCCGGTGTCGCGTCCGGCTGCCATCGTTCCCCCCGCCCGCCGGCGCGGGCCGCCGGCGACCGGGCCGGTATACCCGCTGCGGGGGCGTCCGTGTCCCGGACGCCCCCGCGGCGGTACGACGGCCGGCTCAGCGCTCGGCGGCGACCAGCTCGGCGAGCTGTACGGCGTTGAGCGCCGCGCCCTTGCGCAGGTTGTCGTTGGCGCAGAACAGCGCCAGCCCGTGCGCGACGGTCTCGTCGGCCCGGATCCGACCCACGAACGTCGGGTCCTGGCCGGCTGCCTCCAGCGGGGTGGGCACGTCGCTCAGCGCCACCCCGGGCGCGCCGGCGAGCAGCTCGCGGGCCCGGGCCGGGTCGATCGGCCGGGCGAACCGGGCGTTGATCTGCAACGAGTGACCGGTGAACACCGGCACCCGCACGCAGGTGCCGGAGACCTTGAGCCCGGGGATGCCGAGGATCTTGCGGCTCTCGTTGCGGAGCTTCTGCTCCTCGTCGGTCTCGTCGGAGCCGTCGTCGACGATCGAGCCGGCCAGCGGGAGCACGTTGAACGCGATCGGGCGGGCGAACGAGCGCGGGGCCGGGAACTGGACCGCCGAGCCGTCGAACGCGAGCGCGCTCGCGTCCTCGGCCACCTTGCGGACCTGCTCGTCCAGCTCGGCGACGCCGGCCAGGCCGGCGCCGGAGACCGCCTGGTAGGTGGCGACCACGAGGCCGACCAGCTCGGCCTCGGCGTGCAGCGGGCGCAGCACCGGCATGGCGGCCATGGTGGTGCAGTTCGGGTTGGCCACGATGCCCCGGGGCCGGTCGGCGATCGCCTGCGGGTTGACCTCGGCGACCACCAGCGGCACCTCGGGGTCCATCCGGAACGCCGACGAGTTGTCGATCACCACGGCGCCGGCCTCGGCGACCCGGGGGGCCAGCTCCCTCGCGGTGCCCTTGCCGGCCGAGAAGAGCACGATGTCCAGCCCGCGGTAGTCCGCGGTGGCCGCGTCCTCGACGGTCACCTCGCCGTCTCGCCAGGGCAGGGTGCGCCCGGCGGACCGCGCCGAGGCGAACAACCGCACCTGCTCCGCCGGGAAGTCGCGCTCCGCCAGCACCTGCCGCATCACGCCACCGACCTGGCCGGTGGCACCCACAATGCCGATCCTCATGCCCGCGAGGCTACCCAGCCCGGCCGGGTGGGCGGGAAGCCTTTCCCAGCGCGCGGGCCGGGGCGACGGGAATCACATCGATCCCGCCGCCCCCGCCGGTCACGCCTGGTCGACCACCTCGCCGAGGCCGGCGGCCACCAGTTCGTCCCGGATCACCGCCGCGTCCCCCTCCACGACGAGCGTCAGCGCCTCCGGGTGCAGGTGCGCCGCGGCCGCCGCGGAGACCTCCTCGACGGTGGCCGCGAGCAGCGCCTCGCGCAGCCGGGCGTGGTAGTCGTCCGGCAGGTCGTGCACCACCAGCGTGGTCAGCGCCGAGGCGATCGCCCGGGGGCTCTGCAGCTCGACCGAGAGCTGGCCGGCCCGCCACGAGCGGGCCACCTCCAGCTCCTCCTCGGTCACCCCGGTCTCCCGGGTACGCGTCACCTCGCCCACCGCCTCGACGAGCGCCGGCGCGGTCACCGCGGTCTGCACGCCGGAGCTGACCGCGAACCGGCCGAACCGCCGGGACGAGGCGAAGTCGCCACGGATGCCGTACGTGTAGCCGCGCACCTCGCGGATCAGGTGGTTGAGGCGGGAGGTGAACGCGCCGCCGAGCACCGTGCCGGCGAGCGTCATCGGCACGTGGTCGGGGTGGGCGCGGTGCGGCGACGGGTGGCCGAGCCGCAGCGTGGACTGCACCGAGCCGGGCCGGTCCACCAGGATGACGCGCCGCCGGCCGGCGAGCGGGACGTCGATCGGGCCGCCCCGGTCGACCGGACCGCCGCCGGTGCCGGCGAACGCCGCCGCGCCGAGCGCGTCCAGGTCGATGCGGTCCAGGTCGCCGGCGACGACGAGGGTGCCGGGGCGGATGAACCACTCGGAGTGGAAGACGGTGACGTCGTCCACCTCCAGGGCGGCCACGCTCTCCGGGTCGCCGTAGAGCGGGCGCCCCCACCGGTGCTCGGCGCCGAACAGGTCGGCGCGCAGCACCGCGTCGGCGCGCGGGCCCGGGTTGGCCCAGTCCATCCGCAGCGCGGTCGCCTCGTCGTCGCGGACCCGCAGCACGTCGGCCGGGTCGAGGCGCGGGGTGCGGACCGCCTCGGCCATCAGCTCCACCGCGGCGCTCAGCCGGCCCACCGGCACCTGCACGCTGACCTGGAACGAGTCCCAGTCGAGCCCGGCCACCAGCTCGGTGCCGAGCGCCTCGATGGCCAGCGCGTACGCGGTGGCGTCGCGCTGCGCGGTGCCCTCCTCCAGCGCCTTGGCCAGCACCGCGCCGAGCCCTTCCTTGCCGACCGGTTCGCGGCCCGCGCCGCCGTCGAGCAGCAGCAGCGCGACGGCGAGGTTCTGCCCGGGCAGGTGCGCGGCGACGACCTGCCCCCCGGCGACCGTCCGCCGGACCACCTGGGGGAACCGGTAGGCGCGGGCGGCGCCGGGACCGGGTCGGGTGGCGATCAGCGTCATGAGGTCTCCTCGGGCAGGTAGGTCAGGGTCACCCGGTCGGCGGCGCCGAACAGCTCGGCGGCCTGCTCGGCGATCTGCTCGGCGGTGACGGCCAGCCAGGCGGGCAGCCGGTCGGCGGCGGTGGCCGGGTCACCGAACTGGGTGGCGTACCGGCCGAGCGTGTCCGCGCGACCGTCCACCGTGGACATCTGCCGCCACCACATGGTGCTCAGCAGCGCCTTGGCGCGGTCCAGCTCGGCGGCGGTCACCGGCACGGTGGCCAGTTCGTCGACCACCTCGGCCAGCCCGTCGCGCAGCCGGTCGGCGCTCACGCCGGGGCGGGCGGTGGCGGTGGCGATCAGCGGGGCCGGCGCGTGCGCCAGGTCGACGCCGTACGCGCCGACCAGGTCCGGCTGGGCGATCCGCTCGCCGTCGGCGAGCCGCTGGTAGAGCCGGCTGCCCCGACCGCTGCCGAGGACGGTGGCGAGCACCGTGGTCACGTCGTACCCCGGGTCGCCGAACGGGTGGGTGCGGTGCGCGAGGTAGACGCGGGGGGCGGGCACGTCGGCGGTGACCGTCTCCGTCGCGGGCCGGCCGGTCGCCGGCACGCTGCGCCCGTCCGGGGCGGCCGGGAGGTCGGCGCGCGCGGCGAGCCCGCCGAAGTACTTGTCGGCCAGCGCGAACACCTCGGCCGCGGTGGTGTCGCCGACCACCGTGAGCACCGCGTTGTTCGGCGCGTAGTAGGTGGTGTGGAACGCCTGGAAGGTGGCCAGGTCGGCGGCGTTCAGGTCGGCCATCGAGCCGATCGTGGCGTGGTGGTAGGGGTGGCCCGGCGGGTAGAGCAGCGGCAGCAGCCGCAGCCAGGCGTCGCCGTAGGGGACGTTCTCGTAGCGCTGCCGCCGCTCGTTCTTCACCACGTCGCGCTGGTTGTCCAGCGTCTCCTGGGTCAACGCCGGCACCAGGCCGCCCATCCGGTCGGCCTCCAGCCAGAGCGCCAACTCCAGGTGCTCGGCCGGCACGGTCTCGAAGTAGTTGGTCCGGTCCGGGTTGGTGGTCGCGTTGAGCGAGCCGCCGGCGCCCTGGATCAGCTTCATGTGCTCGGTCTTCGCCACGTTCACCGAACCCTCGAACATCAGGTGCTCGAAGAGGTGGGCGAAGCCGGTCTGGCCCGCCGGTTCGTGGCGGGAACCCACGTCGTACCACAGGTTGACCGCCACGGCCGGCGCGGTGCGGTCCTCGCTCACCACCACACGCAGGCCGTTGTCCAGTCGGGTCGTCTCGATCGGCCAGGGGAAACCGCTGTCGGGCATGGCACGACGCTATCCGATCCGGTGGGCGGAAAGGGGACACGCGCCCCGCGTCGTCGCCGCGTGACGGGGTACCACCGGGGCATGACCCCCGCACCGTCCGCCGTCGAGCGCGCCGCCGCCGCGCTGGCCCGGCTCCGGCACGCCCGACTGCTGCATCCCGCCGGCCGCGTCTTCGCCGCCGACGTGCTGATCTGGGGCACGCCGGGACCGCCGACCGGCGTGCCGCTGCTGGACGGGCCCGGTCGCTTTCCGGGCACGGTCCGGCTGTCCAAGGGGACGCCGACGCCGGCCGGCTGGCCGGACGTGCTGGGCGTGGCGGTCCGGCTGCACCGGGACCCGGAGCCGCCGGTGGACCTGCTGGTGAGTTCCAGCGGCGCGGCGCCGGTGCTGCGCAACCTGCCGCTGCCCCGGCGGCGCCTCACCGGGACGTACACCTCGATCATGTCGTTCCGGGCCGGGACGCGGCGGCTGTTCCTGGCCGCGCTGGCCGACCCGGACTCACCCGACCTGGGTCGCACGCTGGCCGAGGCGGACGCGGCGGTGGCCGGCGACGAGCCTCGGCTGGTGCTCGCGGTGGCCTCCGCGGTGGGTCCGTGGCGGCCGTTCGGCGAGGTGCGGCTGGGCGGCCGGCACGGCGCCCTGGAGGACGCCGCGCTGGCCTTCGACCCGATCGGCAACGTGCCGCCGGGACTGCGGCTGGCCGGCCCGCTGGCCCGGCTGCGCGACGCCGGGTACCGGGGGTCGCGGCGGGGCCGGGGCGTCGCGCTCAGTCGGGCGGCTCGACGGGGTTGACGGTCTCGGCCGAGGTGCGGTGCTCCAGCACGGTGTCGGGGGCTGCGTTGCGGTCCTCCTCCCGCAGGTCCGACTCGGCGAGGATCGCGTCGGCCTGCGCCTGCGGGTCGTCGCTGCCCGCCGCCGCCTCCTCGGGCAGCAGGTGGGCGCGGGAGGAGATCCGGTCCTGGTCGCTCTGGTGGTGGCTCATGGGCGTCCTCATACCCCGCGTCCCGCTTCGCGGAACGGCACGGGCGTTCCCGGGCGCGTCGGGGTACGCTTGCCGGCGTGACGCGTTCGTATCGATGGTTTAGGCAGCCGGCTGGAGGAGCCGGTGACTCGACCGTGAGCTGACGTCACTTCCTCTTCGAGCCGGCCGGGCAGGGATGGTTCCCTGCCCTTTCGCATGCGAGCAGCCGGCTCGACACCCTGGGCGCCGGCCCCGGGGCGCGGTCGGCGGAAGGATCCCCACCGTGACCACGTCCCCGGACACCCGCCGGGTCATCGACCAGCGGATCGACCGCGTCGTGCCGTTGACCACCCCGGCCCTGCTGCACCACCACCTGCCGCTCGACGCGTCCCTCGCCGAGGCCGTCGTGGCCGGCCGGCGCGCGGTCGGCCGGGTGCTGGACCGCGCCGACGACCGCCTGCTGGTGGTGGTCGGCCCGTGCTCGGTGCACGACCCGGCGGCCGCGCTGGAGTACGCGGGCCGGCTGCGCGAGGCCGCCGACCGGGTCGCCGACGACCTGCTGGTGGTGATGCGCGTCTACTTCGAGAAGCCGCGCTCGACGGTGGGCTGGAAGGGCCTGATCAACGACCCGGCGCTGGACGGCTCGGGCGACGTGAACACCGGCCTGCGGACCGCGCGGGCGCTCCTGCTCGACGTGCTGCGGCTGGGCCTGCCGGTGGGCTGCGAGTTCCTCGACCCGATCACCCCGCAGTACATCGCGGACACGGTGGCCTGGGGCGCGATCGGCGCCCGGACCGTGGAGAGCCAGGTGCACCGGCAGCTCGCCTCCGGCCTGTCCATGCCGATCGGCATGAAGAACCGCCCCGACGGCAGCATCGCCACCGCCGTCGACGCGATCCGCGCGGCCGGCGTGCCGCACGTCTTCCCCGGCATCGACGTCTCCGGCATCCCGGCGATCATGCACACCCGGGGCAACGCGGACGGTCACCTGGTGCTGCGCGGCGGGGGCGGCCGGCCCAACTACGACGCGGAGTCGGTGGCCGGGGCGCTGGACCTGCTGCGCGCCGCCGGCCTGCCCGAGCGCGTGGTGATCGACGCCAGTCACGCCAACAGCGGCAAGGATCACCGCAACCAGCCGCTGGTCGCCGCGGACGTGGCCGGGCAGCTCGCCGCCGGGCAGCGCGGCATCGTGGGGATCATGCTGGAGAGCTTCCTGCGCCCCGGCCGGCAGGACCTGGACCCGACCCGGGAGCTGGAGTACGGCCGGTCGATCACCGACGCCTGCATCGGCTGGGACACCACGGACGAGGTGCTCGACCACCTGGCCCAGGCGGTCCGCGCCCGCCGGGCCGCGCTGCCCACCCCGGCCTGAGCGGGTTGGGCCGCGTTTGACCGGTTCGGCGCCGGGTAGGTGGTCGGCGTGACCGATGACGCGCCCGTGACCGAGCAGCCGGACACCAGGCCGCTCGACGACCTGCTCGACGACCTCTACCACGGCCAGGAGCGGATCAGTCAGACCGACATCTACCGCCGGGCGGTGGCCGCGGAACTCCCCGCGGAGCTGCTCACCCGGATCGCCGCGCTCCCCCAGGGCGAGTACGCGGTGGACGAGGTGGCCGACCTGCTGGGCGGCTCGGTCGCCTGAGCACCCCGCCGACGAGAGGACGCACATGACCGACCGCGAGCCCGAGCACGAGCACCTGGCGGCGCTCGGCCAGCCCCCGGAGGGCGTGGACACGCTGCCCGAGCCCGACTTCGCCAACGAGCACGACCGCACCGCGGTGGACCGGGACATCGTCACCGGGGAGGACGAGCGGGAGCCGGAGACGTCGCGGGGCTGGGCCGGCGAGGACCACGGCACCACCCCCACCTGATCCCGGCGTCACGACGAAACGGGGCCGGCGCGTGCGCGCCGGCCCCGTTTCGTCGGTGCTCACTCCTCGCGGTGGCCGCCCTCGGCGGCCTGCTGGGCCACCGCGTAGCCCATCTGGAGGAAGTCGGACGCGGCGACCGCAGTCAGCGCGGTGGCCACCAGCCGGGTCAGCCGGGGCGCCAGCACCAGGCCGCCGGTGAGCCCGGTGGCCACCCACACCGCCAGGCAGAACGGGCAGCTCACCAGTTCGCCGAGCGCGTGCCGGGTGGGGCTGCCCTCGTCGCGGACCTGCTCCATCACCTCGCCGCTGCCGATCGGGTGGTCGTAGCGGGTGAACGGCGCCCGCAGCGGGCTGGTGATCGCGTCCTTGGAGATCAGCCGGCTCAGCTTGTGGGTGGCGATCGAGAGCAGCACCACGTCACCGGGCGAGGGCCGCTCCGGCACCGGACGTCCGGTCGCCCGGACCACCCCGACCAGCGCGGCGGTCACGCCGGCGTAGGTGCCCATCGCCTTCAGGTAGCCCTCCAGCGGCCGGTGCTCGTGCGGCGCGTACGCCTGGCGCAGCCGCGCCACCTTCTGCTTCAGGCCACTCCCGGTCAACCCGGCCTCCCTCGTCGTCATGACGGCCGGGCTCAACCGGCAGTCAGGTTGTCGGCCACCTCGCGGTCGAGGTTGGCCAGGATCTCGTCGGCCAGCCCGTGGTCGGGGCCGGCCAGGTCCAGCCGGACCCGGGCGCCGCCGGCGTCGGCCGGTTCCACGTCGATCTCGGCGGACCAGTCGGCGCTGCTCCACCGGGCCCGCATGTCGTCGGCGTCGAGCACCTCCACCCGGCACTCGCCCGAGCGGCTCAGCTCCTCGGGCAGCCAGGCGGCGGAGCGGTCCGGGTCGGTGGCCGTGTTGAACACCACCTCGGGCGGCGCGGACATGCCGCGCTCGGCGTGGGTGGCCATCAGGCGTCCCGCAGCCGGTGCGGGTCGACCTCGCGGCCGGGGTGCCGGGCCAGGTACTCGGTCTCCAGCTCGGCGGTGCGGCGCAGGTGGTTGGCGAGCGCGGAGTCGGTGGCGTGCCGCAGCGTGTCCAGCCGGGTCCGGTGCAGGCTCCGCATCTCCCGGATCAGGTCCTCGTCGGCGAGTTCGACCGGGTCAACCCCGATCATCTCGCCGTCGCCGTCCCACTCGGTGACGCGCTGCTCCGGGCTGGTGTCCCGGCGTACCGATTCGGTCATCGTCGCCCCCTCGTCTCGTTCGGGCTGGCGACTAGACGGATGCCCAACCGGGGTGCCACCAAACCCTCGCCACTACGACGCCGTGTCGGAGACGGCCGGCGGCCCCGGTACCCTCGACGGCATGCAGCGGCTCCGGACACCGGCGTGGATCGTGCGCCACGTGGCCATGGTCGTGCTGGTGGTGGCCTTCCTCGGGCTGGGCTGGTGGCAGGTGACCCGGGCCGCCGGGGGCAACGCGCTCAGCTTCGGCTACGCGATCGAGTGGCCGGTCTTCGCCGGCTTCGTGGTCTTCGTGTGGTGGCGCGAGGTGCGGCAGGCCCTGCGGGCCGAGCGCGGGGAGCCGGCCGGTCCGGCGCCGTCGGCGGCGGCCGGCGACGAGCCGGTCGCCGAGACCCCGGCGGTACGCCGGCCGGTGCGCGTCGCCCGGACCCCGGCGGCGCCGGCCGACGGGGCGGACGACGGCGAGTTGGCCGCGTACAACCGCTATCTTTCCTGGTTGAACGCCAATCCGGGCGCCCGGCCCGGCGACTATCCCGGCTGAGGCCGGTGCGGAAGGACGGACGACGGTGAGCGGAGCCCTTACCCGGTACCGCGTGATCGCCTGGATCGTGGGCGTGGCGCTGGTGGTGCTGGTCCTGATCGGCATGCCGCTGAAGTACGGCTTCGACAACCCGAGCGTGGTGGCCGTGGTGGGAGTCGCGCACGGCTGGCTCTACATGCTCTACCTGGCGCTCACGTTCGACCTGTCCCGCCGGGCCGACTGGCCGCTGAAGCGGATGCTGCTGGTGATGCTGGCCGGCACCGTGCCGTTCGTCTCGTTCTACGCCGAGCGGCGGGTGAGCCACTGGGTGGCCGCCGAGCGCCGCCCGCGTACCCCGGAGCCGGTCGCGGGCTGACCGCCGGTCAGCGCGCCGGCCGCCACGGGGCGCTGCCTGGCGGGTCGGTCCAGCCGCCCAGGCGCGCTCCCTCCCGGGCCCGGCGCAGCGCGCGGGTGACCTGGCCGAACTGCCGCTCGTCGTCGCTGCTGAACAGCAGCACCTCGGCGCCGCGGACGCGGCCCCACAGCTCGTGCGCCGGTGGTCGCCAGCGGTCACCGGCGAGCACGAGCAGCAGCGGCAGCAGCCCCACCGCGCCGAGCGTCAGGTACGACCCGGCGGTGAGCCGTTGCAGCCCGCCGGTGAAGCCGAGCAGCAGGCCGACCGCGGCGATCAGCGCGGCGGAGACGGCGACCGCCCGGGCGGCGAGCCGGTCGTGCGGGCCCCGGGCGGTCCGGAGCTGGGTGATGTCGGCGACCGGCCAACTGTTGCGCCCGACCGTGAAGCGTTCGGCGGTGACCACGATGCCGGGCCGGGCGTAGAGCAGGGTGGGCGTGGTGGAGGGGCGATCGGTCTGCACGGTGGCCTCCCGGGGTCGCGGGCTCCCGCGGTGGGATTCCCGGATCCGCGATTCATTGTGTGACCCCCGCGCCACTCGGAGAACGGTCATGAACGGTCCGCGTCACCATTGTCACTTTCCGACACTTTGCCAACTTTCGCCCCTCCTTGAACTCCCGACGACTCCGATCACGGGTTAGGTTGTCCAGGTCGGTCCGGTCGACCGCCGTCCACCCGGACGGCGCCGGGCTGGTGTCGACGGGCGCGGCAGCGCGTTCCGACGACCGTGGAGAGGAGCTTTCCGCTCTTGTCGTCCTTACGGATGCTGCTCCGCTCGCTGGCGGTGGCCGGCCTCTCGGCCGCGCTGCTCGCCCCGGCGTCGGTGGCTCGGGCCGAGCCCACCCCCGCCGAGCTGACGAAGCAGATCGAGAAGTCCTCGACTGAGCTGGAGCGAATCGTCGAGTCCTACAACAAGCTCAACGAGGAGATCAAGGCCAACAAGGCCGAGGCGGCCACGTTGGCGGCCAAGATCGGCCCCTTGCAGGAACAGGCCGAGCGGAGCCGCGCCGACGTGGGCGTGCTGGCCGCCACGGCGTACAAGACCGGTGGCATGCGTACCGCGGCGGCCCTGCTGGAGCCGGGAGGCACCACCGCGCTGCCGGAACGGTTGGGCACGCTCGACCAGCTCACCCGGCAGCGGCAGCGCACCATCACCGGCTTCACCGCCGACCAGCGCCGGCTGATCGACCAGAAGACCCAACTGGACGTCACGCTGGCCCGGGAGGCGGCGCAGGCCAAGCAGCTCGCCGCCGGGAAGAAGCGGATCGAGGCGGACCTGTCCCGTCTCTACGAGATGCGCCGCCAGGCGTACGGGCGGGCCACCGAGGCACCGGCCAAGTCCAGTTCGGCGGGGACGCCGCCGGCCGTCTCCGGCAAGGCCGGGGTGGCGGTGCGGTACGCGTACGGCGCGGTCGGCAAGCCCTACGGCTACGGCGACGACGGTCCCGGCAGCTACGACTGTTCGGGCCTGACGCTGGCCGCCTGGCGGGCCGCCGGGAAGTCCCTGCCACACAGCGCGGCGCGGCAGTGGAACGTCGTGACCCGGATCAGTCGCAGCGCGCTGCAACCGGGTGACCTGGTGTTCTACTCCGGGCTCGGGCACGTGGCGCTCTACGTCGGTGGCGGCCAGATCATCGACGCGCCCAGCGCGGGCCGCAACGTCAGCAAGCGGGGCATGAACATCATGCCGATCGCCGGCTACGGCCGGGTCTGACCGCGACGACGAACGGCCGGCGTCCCCCTGTCGGACGCCGGCCGTTCGTCGTTCATTACTACCAGGTCAGGCTGCCTGCAGCCCCTCGGCGCGGGCCAGCTCGCGGAGCCGGCCGAGGGCCTGGATCTCGAGCTGGCGGATGCGCTCCCGGGAGAGCGAGAACCGCGACGCGACCTCGGTCAGCGAATGCTCCCGGCCGTCCTCCAGGCCGTAGCGGGCCCGCATGATGCCGGCCGACCGGTCGTCGAGGTGGTTGAGCAGACCCTCGATCCGCTGCCGCTCCAGACCGGTGAGCACGATCTCCTCCGGCGACGGCGCGTCGCTGTCGGCGACCAGGTCACCGAGGTTGGTGTCGCCGTCGTCCCCGACCGGGGTGTCCAGCGAGACGGTGTCCTGCGACCAGCGCCGCAGCTCGTTGACCCGCTCGACGGTGACGCCGAGCGCGGTCGCGATCTGCTCCGGCTCCGGGTCGCTGCCCAGCTCACGGGTGAGCTGCCGGGCCACGTTGCGCATCCGGTTGACGTCCTCCACCAGGTGCACGGGCAGCCGTACGGTCCGCTCCTGCTGGGCGATCGCCCGGCTGATGGCCTGACGGATCCACCAGGTCGCGTAGGTGGAGAACTTGAAGCCCCGCTCGTAGTCGAACTTCTCGACCGCCCGGACCAGGCCGGTGTTGCCCTCCTGGATCAGGTCCAGCATGGGCATCCCGGAGCGCACGTAGCGCCGGGCGATGGAGACGACCAGCCGCAGGTTGGCGCGGATGAACAGGTCCTTCGCCCGCTCGCCCTCGGCCACCACGCGCTCCAGCTCGTCCCGGGTGGCCCCCTCGGGGAGCCGGTCGGTGTCGAGCAGGTGCTCGGCGTAGAGCCCCGCCTCGATCGCCTTGGAGAGATCCACCTCGCGGGCGGCGTCCAGCAGCGGCGTGCGGGAGATCTCGTGCAGGTAGACGCCGACCAGGTCCCGCTCCTCGGCGACCTCGTCGGTACGCATGCCGATGTTCTTGTCCACGATTGCCACGGTCCCCTCGCTCGCGCCGGTTGCCCGGTTCCTTGCCATCCCCACGTTCATCAGCCCTCCCCGTAACTTCCGCTGTGCCCGTAGGTGCTGACACCTACACAACAGATGTGACGTGTCGGGGATTCCATGTCGTGAGTCGAAACTGTCACGAATGCCTGAGTGGTAGCTGAGAGCCCGGTCCATGTTTCCTGTCAGGACCCCTGCTCGGGCGACTCATGGACGCCCTGGTGAACGGGGCCCGGAGCAGCGGATCCGCCGCCCGCTCATGGAATGTCACCATTGCGTGTTCCATGAACACAGCGAGCCCTGTCACCGCGCCTTTGCGATCCTGGTCACTGCGAGATACGCGCGGAGCGGACCGGTCGGTTCAGCCACCCGGAAGGATTACCCTCCGCCTGGTTGAACAATCCGCACGGGGAGAGACGTCCCCTCCCGTCACGTGATACGCGTCGCACCCGCCGGGCGGATGCGCCGGGCGGGTGGGACGGGTGCGGATTTTCAGGAGGCGAGCAGGGCCAGGGCGCCGCGCACCTGGTCGGCGGAGCGGGCGAGCGCGGCCCGCGCGGCGGGCACCTCGGCGCCGCTGACCAGCGCGACGAGGGCGGTCTTGAGGTCGCCGTCGGCCTGCTGGAGAGCGATCCGGCAGAGCTCCTCGGCGCACCCGGTGGCCTCCATCAGGATGGAGATCATCCGGCCGCGCAGCTTCGCGTTGGTGGCCACCATGTCGATCATCAGGTTCGAGTAGACCCGGCCGAGGCGCACCATCACGGCCGTGGAGAACGTGTTGAGCACCAGCTTCTGCGCGGTACCGGCCTTCATCCGGGTCGACCCGGTGACCACCTCGGGTCCGGTGTCCACCCCGATGAACACGTCCACCGACCCGGCGGCCTCGGCCTCCGGATTGGCGCAGAGCAGCACGGTCCCGGCGCCCTGGGCCCGGGACGCGGCGAGCGCCCCGAGGACGTACGGGGTGCGCCCGCTGGCCGCCAGGCCGACCACCAGGTCGCCGGGGCGTACGCACTCGGCGGCCTCGGCGGCGCCGCCGCGCTCGTCGTCCTCGGCGTCCTCGACCGCCCGCCACATGGCCTCCGGCCCGCCCGCCAGGTGCGAGCAGAACCAGTGCCGGGGCGAGTTGAACGTGGGGGCCAGTTCGGCCGCGTCGAGCACGCCGAGGCGCCCGGAGGTGCCGGCGCCGAAGTAGTGCACCCGGTGCCCGCCCCGCAGCGCGGCCACGGCCAGGTCGACGGTCTCGGCGATCTCGTCGAGCACGGCGGCCACCGCGGCCGGCACCCGCCGGTCCGCCTCGTTGATGACGGTGAGCACGTCCCGGGTCGACATCAGGTCGAGGTCGACGCTCTGCGGGTTGCGCCGCTCGGTCGGCGCGCCGACCCGCACCACCGGACGCACCGTGGCGACCTCGTCGCGCTCCACCCGGCCCGCCGTCATGCCCGCCTCCGGCCGGGGCCGACCCGGCGTGACCGGACGGCCTCCGCGGTGGCCTCCAGCGCCTTCTTGGTCCGGGCCCGGCTCCGCGCGGCCACCCCGACGAAGAGGCAGTCGACCACGGTGAGCTGGGCCAGCCGGCTCGCCGTGGCGCCGGACCGGTAGGTCGTCTCCCGGGCCGCGGTGGTGAGCACGTGGTCGGCGACCTCGGTGATCGGCGAGCGCGGGAAGTTGGTCAGCGCCACCGTGGTGGCCCCGCGGGCCCGGGCCTGTTCCAGGACCTCGATCACGTCGGACGTGGTGCCGGTGTGCGAGATGCCGACCGCGACGTCGCCCCGGCCCAGCAGCGCGGCCGAGGTGAGCGCGGTGTGCACGTCCGGGAAGTAGAACGCGGTGCGGCCGATGCGGTGCAGCTTCTGCTGGAAGTCGGAGGCGACGAAGCCGCTGGCGCCGGCGCCGTAGACGTCGATCCGGCCGGCCGCGCCGATCGCCTCGACCACCTGCTCGCAGACCGCCGGGTCGAGCTGCTCGGCGGTCTCCTCGACCGCGCGCGCGTCGTTGAACGCGATGGTGGCGATGATCTGGGCCAGGTCCGCGCCGGGCGGGATGTCGCCACCGACCACCCGGGCGTCGGGCGGCTCGACCCGGCGGGCGGCCTCGGCGGCGAGCCGGATCCGCAGTTGCGGGTAGCCGTCCATGCCGACCGAGCGGCAGAACCGGATCACGGTCGCCTCGGACGTCTCGGCGGAGGTGGCGAGGTCGGTGATGGTGCGCCGGGCCGCGTCCGCCGGATCGGCGACGACCAGGCGGGCCACCCGCTGTTCGGCCGGGGACAGCGAGGGCAGGAGCCCGCTGATGTGGACGATCAGTCCACCAGGCTCGTGACTCGCAGAAATCTTCGGACTCTTCGCCACGGATGAAACTTACTTTCAGAGGGCGTGAGCGTCAACCATGACGCCGCGTATCGGGAAATTTACCGCCTTCCGCGCCCGGCCCCGCCCAGGGTCCCATCACCGCAGCCCGGCCGCCTCATCCGGTCCGGTCGACTCGCTCCCGCCGGCCGGCGCGGCCATCGACCGTCGCGCCCGCCCCGGACGGCCGGACGGCCGCACCGGGTCGCCGGTCGGCCGGCCCGACGGCCGGATAGCGTGTGCCCATGGCGGATCGCACGGTGCTGGTGACCGGGGGCACGGGTGGGCTGGGCGGGGCGGTCACCGCCGCGTTCCGCGCCGACGGCTGGCGGGTGGTCGTACCCGTCCGGGAGGCCGGGGCGGCGGCGGCCGAGCCGTCCGGGCCGGTGCCGGTGACCGCGGACCTACTCACCCCCGAGGGGGCCGCGCGGGCGGTGACGGTCGCCACCGCCGAGCCCGCGGCGCCGCTGCGCGCGGTGGTCAACCTGGTCGGCGGGTACGCCAGCGGCGGG
This sequence comes from Micromonospora ferruginea, assembly GCF_013694245.2. Classification (NCBI taxonomy): domain Bacteria; kingdom Bacillati; phylum Actinomycetota; class Actinomycetes; order Micromonosporales; family Micromonosporaceae; genus Micromonospora; species Micromonospora robiginosa. Next base: position 15,019 of record NZ_CP059322.2, on the reverse strand, counting down.
CTGGTGCACGAGACCCCGGTCGAGGAGTTCGAGCGGCTGCTGCGGCTCAACCTGCGCCCCACCTACCTGGTCACCCACGCGGCGCTGCCGCACCTGGTCGCGGCCGGCGGCGGCGCGGTGGTCTGCGTGTCGGCGCGGGCGGCGGTGTCGCCGTTCCCCGGCGCGGCCGGCTACGTCACCGCCAAGGCCGCGGTGCAGGCGTTCGCCAACGCGGTCGCGGTGGAGTACCGGCCGCGCGGGGTGCGGTGCAACACGGTGCTGCCCAGCGTCATCGACACCCCGGCCAACCGGGCCGCCCAGCCCGAGGCCGACCACGGGCGGTGGGTGCCGCCGGCCGAGATCGCCACGGTGATCCGGTTCCTGGCCGGCCCCGAGTCCGCGCCGACCAGCGGCGCGAGCGTCCCGGTCTACGGGCGGGCCTGAGCCGGCACCGGGCCGTCCCGGCCGCCGCCGGACGGGCGCGGGGTGCCGTCCGGCGGACCGGCCAGCGAGGCCGGGTCGTCCGGCAGCCACTCGCTCAGGTGCGCCCGGATCCGGCGGGACACCTCCTCGGGCGTGCCGCTGCCGTCCACCACGACGAAGCCGGCGTACTCCGGCAGCGAGCGGTACGCCGCGTCGGCGTCGGTGAGCCACCGCATGCTCTCGTGGTCGGTGCCGCGCCGTTCGATCCGCCCGTACGCCTCGACCGGGTCGACGGTCAGCAGGAACGTGACCCGGGGCGGCGGGAAGATCCGGTAGCCGGCCCGGGCCAGCCGCTCCCAACGCTGCCCGCCGTGCGCCCGGATGCTGGCGTACTGGCAGGCGGACCAGCGGTCCATCACCGCGGTACGGCCGGTGACCACGCAACTGAGCAGGGCGAGCGCGATGGCCAGCCAGCGCAGCACGGACTCGACCGCGAGCAGGCCGTCCCGCCCGACCAGCCGTTGCGCGTCCGGCCGGCCGACCCGCTGGGCGACCCGGCCGAGCCAGCGGCGGCCGCCGGCGTTGCGGTGGTAGGTGGCCGGATGGCCGGCGGCGGTGAGCGCCTCGGCGAGGAGATGGGCCTGGGTGGTCTTGCCCGAGCCGTCGATACCGATCAGGGCGACGGCGCGCAGTGATCTGGCCACCTCCCCGAGGTTATCCGATCCACGCTCACCACCGACGATTTGTCGCTTTCCTCCCCGAGCGGACCGAACAGGTGTGACCAAGCCGTCTGCCGGGTACGCAACGTGATCCCACCGCCCACCACGACGACGGGAGACCCAGATGGCCGAGCGCGGGGACGAGAGCCTGGTGCACACGCTGAAGAAGGTCGCCGCCGTGCTCAAGCAGTCCGAGATCCCGTTCGCGCTCGGCGGCAGCTTCGCGGTGTACGCCCACGGCGGCCACTCCAGCGACCACGACGTCGACTTCCTGCTCCGCGAGTGCGACGTCGACCGCGCGTTGGAGGCGCTCGTCGAAGCCGGCTTCACCGCCGAGCGCCCGCCGGAGGACTGGCTGGTCAAGGTCTACGACGAGGGGCGGATGGTGGACCTCATCCACCGGCCGATCGAGACGCCGGTGACCGAGGAGACGTTCGCCGACACCATCGAGCGGCCGGTCGACGCGATCCGGATGCCGGTGCTCTCCGCCAGCCAGCTCATGGTGCACAAGCTGCTCAGCTTCTCCCAGCACTACTGCGACTTCGCCCGCGCCCTGCCGCTCGCCCGCTCGCTGCGGGAGCAGATCGACTGGGAACGGGTACGGAAGGAAACGCAGCACTCGCCGTACGCGGAGGCGTTCCTGGTGCTGCTCGACCGGCTGGACGTGCTGCCCGGCGGCGCGCCCGGCGGAAGGGAGACCCCGTGACCGGACAGCCCCCCGACGAGTACGTCGAGGCGGAGATCCAGAACATGCTGGCCGAGGACCCGTCCGTGGCCGAACAGGGCATCACGGTGGTGCGCCGCGAGCGTGGACTGGTGCTCTACGGCGAGGTGGAGAGCCCGCACCGGCGGGAGGAGATCCTGCGGCGGGTGGCCGAGCGGTTCCCGGACACGCCGGTGACCAGCGACATCGGGGTGATCCGCACACAGGCGCCCACCCAGGTCGAGGAGCTGCCGTGAGGGAGGTTCGATGGTGATCCGGATCGCCGCCGTCGGCGACGTGCACGTGGACGAGGACGTGGTGGGCCGGTTCCGCCCGGCGCTGGAGGAGCTGCCGGACTGCGCGGACGTGCTGCTGCTCGCCGGGGACCTGACCCGGCACGGCACCGAGGCCGAGGCGCGCTGCGTGGCGCGCGAGTTCGGCGGCCTCGGGGTGCCGGTGATCACCGTGCTCGGCAACCACGACCACCAGTGCGACCAGGTGCCGCAGGTGGTGAAGGTGCTCGAGGACGCGGGCATCACCGTGCTGGAGGGCACCGGCACCGTGCTGGAGTGCGCCGGCGGGCGGCTCGGCGTGGCCGGGGTGAAGGGGTTCGGCGGCGGGTTCGCCGGGCGGTGCGCCAGCGACTTCGGCGAGCCGGAGATGAAGTCGTTCGTGCGGACCACCCGGGAGAGCGCCGACGCGCTGGCGTCCGCGCTGCTCTCGCTGGACTGCGACGCGCTGGTCGCGCTCACCCACTACGCCCCGGTGCCGGACACGCTCGCCGGCGAGCCGCTGGAGATCTACCCGTTCCTCGGCTGCTACCAGCTCGGGCAGGCGATCGACTCGGCGCCCACCGCGCTGGCCCTGCACGGGCACGCCCACCACGGCACCGAGCGCGGCACCACCCCGGGCGGGGTCCGGGTCCGCAACGTCGCGCACCCCGTGATCAAGCAGGCCTACAGCGTCTTCCACCTGGGGGATCACGTCGACTGAGCAACAGGTTTCCGGGATCGGACACCCGGGTATCCAGCCGCCATGGAGCTGATTCTCTGGATTCTCGCAGTCGTACTCGTGGTCGCCGGAATTCTCGCCCTGTTCCGCCGGCAGATCCTCTGGGGCATCGTCCTCATCGTCGTCGGCCTGCTGGTCGGACCGGGTGGTGTCAGCATCTTCAACACGTAACCACCTCGACCGCGAAACCCCCTGACCCGCCGGGGTCGTCGGGCCCGGCGCTCTGTCCTCCCAGACCGGAGCGTCCGGACCCGACGATCCCGGCGCCTTCGTGTCCGGGGTTTGCCGGCCACGCGGAGCGGCAATATCTCGACCATGGAGATATCGCAGCGTGCCGGCCGCCGTACCGCCGGGGCCCGGAAGTGGTGGGCGCTGGCGGGCTTCGGCGTCGCCACGTTCGCCGCCGCCGCCGTGGGCGGACTGGGCGTCCGGGGCACCTCGGCCGAATACCAGAGCCTGGAGCAGCCCGCCTGGGCGCCGCCGTCGTGGCTGTTCGGACCGGTCTGGACCGTGCTCTACGCGCTGATCGCGGTCGCCGGCTGGCTGGTCTGGCGCCGGGTCGGGTTCGGCCCCGCGCTCTGGGCCTGGTGCGTCCAACTGGTGCTCAACGCGATCTGGACCCCGCTGTTCTTCGGCGCCGGCCGCTACGGGCTGGCGTTCGCCGAGATCGTGCTGATGTGGCTGGCGATCGGCGTGACCGTGGTCCTGTTCCGGCGGGTGTCCCGGCCGGCGACGCTGCTCATGCTGCCGTACTGGGCCTGGGTCACGTTCGCCGCCGCGCTGAACCTCGCCATCTGGCGGTTGAACGCCTGACCGGCTCCGGCGCGGGGGCGCCCGCCCCCGCGCCGGCCGGCGTCAGCAGCGGGGCACGCTGGGGATGTAGCCGTCGTACCCGGTGTAGACGTACGCGTCGGAGATGAACCGGCCGGAGCCGATCCGGTCCCAGATCGCGCTGGTGCCGTAGGTGCCGGTGACCGTGGTCCCGCTGGTCTGGCAGTAGATCGTCACGCCCGCGCCGTCGGCGACCGTGCCGACCGCGCTGTAGCCGGTGCCGGGGCCGGAGCGCACCGTGAGCGCCGTGCCCGCGGTGTTCACCGTGCCGGCGCCGGTGTTCGACCCGGAGCAGCCGTTGTCGCTGGTGTAGGTCTTGGTGCCCCAGTAGAGCGCCTGCGCGCCGTTGAACTTGATCTTGATGGAGCTGCCGCTCAGGCGCTGCTCGTAGTGCAGGTGCGGGCCGGTGGAGCCGCCGGTGGTGCCCACGTACCCGATGACCCGCCCGTACCCGACGGTCTGCCCGACCGAGACGTTGAAGGCGTTGAGGTGGGCGTAGTAGGTGGTGTAGCCGCCACCGTGGTTGATCCGCACGTACTTGCCGTAGCTGGTGTCGCCGAGGTTGGTCACCACGTCGACCGTGCCGGGCGCGCTGGCGACCACCGGGTCGCCCAGGTCGTCGGTCCGGTTGAAGTCGATCGCGTTGGCCGGGCTGTGGTCCGTCCGGGTCTGCCCGGACCAGGACTGGCCGCACGGGAACGGGACCTTGAAGGTCGGCGCGGCCATCGCCGGCGCCGCCGGCACCAGGGTCGCGGCCAGGACCGCCACCCCCGCCGCGAGACTGAGCCACCGCTTACGCATCCATTGCCTCCTATGTTGAAAGTCTTCAATTCGATACGGACAGGGTGGCAGAAAGTTCCGTTCGACGGAAGGACCATGGGAGCGCACCCAGCGGGGGTGACCGGATTTCGGGATTGTTACCGGGCCGTGTCCGCGCTAGGGGTGGACCGGGCGGGATGCAAGCGCTTACATGTGGGGACGACCATCGGACCGGCGCTGGTTCGACTCCCCCACGCGCCGGCAAGGAAGGAGATCGGCATGGCGTTTGCCAGATCACGCCAGGCGCTCGCGGTCACCGGCGTGCTGGGGCTGGCGCTCGGCGTCGCCGCCTGCGGCACCGGCAACGACAAGAAGAGCGACAAGGCGGGCTCGGCCGAGTGCGCCGCATACGAGAAGTACCAGGGACACGACGGCAAGAAGGTCTCGATCTACTCGTCCATCCGGGACATCGAGGACGAGCGCCTCCAGCAGTCCTGGAAGGAGTTCGAGGACTGCACCGGCATCAAGATCGACCACGAGGGCTCCGGCGAGTTCGAGGCCCAGCTCCCCGTCCGGGTGGACGGCGGCAACGCCCCCGACATCGCCTTCATCCCGCAGCCGGGCCTGCTCAAGCGGTTCGTCGACTCGGGCAAGCTCAAGCCGGCCGGCGCCGACACCAAGGCGATGGCCGAGCAGAACTACTCCCCCGACTGGCTGAAGTACAGCACCGTCAACGGCCAGTTCTACGGCGCTCCGCTGGGCTCCAACGTGAAGTCCTTCGTGTGGTACTCGCCGAAGATGTTCAAGGAGAAGGGCTGGTCGGTCCCGACCACCTGGCAGGAGCTGATCGACCTCAGCGACAAGATCGCGGCCAGCGGCACCAAGCCGTGGTGCGCCGGCATCGAGTCCGGTGACGCCACCGGCTGGCCGGCCACCGACTGGATCGAGGACGTCCTGCTGCGTACCGGCGGGCCCGAGGTCTACGACAAGTGGACCACCCACGAGATCCCGTTCAACGACCCGCAGGTCGCCACGGCCGTCAACCAGGCCGGCACGATCCTCAAGAACGAGAAGTACGTCAACGGCGGCTTCGGCGGCGTGAAGAGCATCGCCACCACCTCGTTCCAGGAGGCGGGCGGCCCGGTTCTCACCGGCAAGTGCGCGCTGCACCGCCAGGCGTCCTTCTACGCCAACCAGTGGGCGAAGGGCACCAAGGTGGCCGAGGACGGCGACGTCTTCGCGTTCTACTTCCCGGCCGTCGACCCGGCCAAGGGCAAGCCGGTGCTGGGCGGCGGCGAGTTCGTCGCGGCCTTCGCCGACCGCCCCGAGGTCCAGGCGGTGCAGACCTACCTGGCCTCCGGCGAGTACGCCAACAGCCGCGCCAAGATCGGCGACTGGGTGTCCGCGAACAAGAAGCTGGACATCAACAACGTCCCGAACCCGGTGGACAAGCTCTCCGTGGGCATCCTGCAGGACGAGAAGACCGTCTTCCGCTTCGACGGCTCGGACCTGATGCCGGCCGCGGTCGGCGCGGGCACCTTCTGGAAGGGCATGGTCGCCTGGATCAACGGCAAGGACACCACCACCGTCCTGAACGACATCGAGGGCAGCTGGAAGTGATCCGAGTGGGTGGCCCGGTCCGTGACGCGGACCGGGCCACCCGCCCGCATCCGAACCCTTGAGGGAGGGTTGATGGAGTTCGACTTCGCGGCGGAACAGCCGAAGTTCCTCATGCTGATGTACGGGCTGATCGCTTTCGTCGCGGTGGTGGGCGGGCTGCTCCTGCTCCTCGACGTGGTGCCGGCCTTCTTCGCCCGGCGCCGGGAGGCGCAACTGGTCGCGGCCTCGGCGAGCGGCGCCCCGGTGCCGCGCCGGCGCAAGCAGCGGGAGGGCGGGTTCGCGTTCTTCTTCCTGCTGCCGACGCTGCTGCTGCTGACCATCGGGCTGGTGATCCCGGCCGTCCGCACCACGCTGCTCTCCTTCATGGACTCGAGCAGCACCAACTGGGTGGGACTGGACAACTACGGCTGGATGTTCTCCGAGGACTCGATCTTCCGGGTCCTCATCAACACCCTGATCTGGGTGCTACTGGTGCCGCTGGTGGCCAGCGCGTTCGGCCTGATCTACGCCGTCCTGGTGGACCGGGCCAGGTTCGAGTCGGTGGCCAAGTCGCTGATCTTCCTGCCGATGGCGATCTCGTTCGTCGGCGCCGCCATCATCTGGAAGTTCATCTACGCCTACCGGGGCGACGAGCAGGACCAGATCGGCCTGCTCAACCAGATCGTGGTCACCCTGGGCGGCGAGCCGAAGCAGTGGCTGCTGGACTCGCCGCTCAACACGTTCCTGCTCATCGTGATCATGGTGTGGATCCAGGCCGGCTTCGCCATGGTGGTGCTCTCCGCGGCCATCAAGGCCATCCCGGCGGACATCATCGAGGCGGCCCGGCTGGACGGCACCACCCCGTGGCAGATGTTCTGGCGGATCACCATGCCGAGCATCCGGCCGGCGCTGATCGTGGTGGTGGTGACGATCTCCATCGCCACGCTCAAGGTCTTCGACATCGTCCGGACCGCCACCAACGGCAACTACGACACCAACGTGATCGCGACCGAGATGTACAACCAGGCGTTCCGGTACGGCGAGAACGGGCAGGGCTCGGCGCTCGCGGTCTTCCTGTTCGTCCTGGTCCTGCCGCTCGTGATCTACCAGATCCGCAACCTGCGCAAGCAGCGGGAGGGCTGAGATGACCACCGCCACGCCCACCGTCGGAGCCGGCGTCCAACCCCCGGCGCCGCTCACCCGGGCCGCCCGCGTCCGCAAGCGGCTCAACAGCCGCACCGCGACGCTCGTCTCGATCGTGCTCGCGCTGCTCTGGACGATCCCCACCTTCGGCCTGTTCATCTCCTCGTTCCGGCCCGAGGACCAGATCAAGACCACCGGCTGGTGGACGTTCTTCAGCGACCCGCAGTTCACCCTGCAGAACTACCAGGACGTGCTGTTCAGCACCGGCTCGTCGGGCCAGCTCGCCAGCTACTTCATCAACTCGCTGGCGATCACCATCCCGTCGGTGCTGTTCCCGATCGCGTTCGCCTCGCTGGCCGCGTACGCGCTGGCCTGGATCAACTTCAGGGGCCGCGACTGGCTCTACATCGGGATCTTCGCGCTGCAGATCGTGCCGCTGCAGATGGCCCTCGTGCCGCTGCTGCGGTTCTTCTCCACCGGCGTCACCGTCGGCGGCGTCCAACTCCTGCCCGCGTGGGACCTGGTCGACGAGCAGAAGTTCGCCCAGGTGTGGTTCGCGCACACCTGCTTCGCGCTTCCGTTCGCCGTCTACCTGCTGCACAACTTCATCTCGCAGCTCCCCGGCGACCTGATGGAGGCGGCCCGGGTCGACGGCGCCACCCACCCGAAGATCTTCCGCACCATCGTGCTGCCGCTGATCACGCCCGCGCTGGCGGCGATCGGCATCTTCCAGTTCCTCTGGGTCTGGAACGACCTGCTGGTCGCGCTGATCTTCGCCGGGGGCGGCGACGAGACCGCCCCGCTGACGGTCCGGCTCGCCGAGCTGGCCGGCACCCGGGGCAACGAGTGGCAACGGCTCACCGCCGGCGCGTTCGTCTCGATCGTCGTACCGCTGCTGGTGTTCCTGTCCCTCCAGCGCTACTTCGTGCGGGGCCTGCTCGCCGGCAGCGTCAAGGGTTGATCCGGCGCCCCGCCGCCGCCCTGAGCGGCGGCGGGGCACGGGTCGCAGCGGGGAGCCACCATGACCAAGATTGACGACGTCGCCCGCCTGGCCGGGGTCTCCACGGCCACCGTGTCCCGCGCGCTGCGCGGCCTGCCGACCGTCTCCGCCGCCACCCGCCGCCGGGTGCTCGCCGCCGCCGAACAGCTCCAGTACGCGGTCTCCCCCAGCGCCTCCCGACTGGCCGGCGGACGGACCGGCACCGTGGCGGTGGTGGTCCCCCGGATCACCCGCTGGTTCTTCGGCACGGTCGTCGAGGCGGTCGAGGACTTCCTCCAGCAGAACGGCTACGACCTCCTGCTCTACAACCTCGGCGGCCGGGAACAGACCCGCCAGCGGGTGCTGCGCACCGCCGCCCTGCACAAGCGGGTGGACGCGATCATCCTGGTCGCCACCCCGCTGCGCACCGCCGACGTGCACGCGCTCACCAAACTCGACCTGCCCGGCGTGACGATCAGCTCCGGCAGCGGGGTGCCCGGCTGGCCGTGCGTCCGGATCGACGACGTGGCCGCCGCCCGGACCGCCACCCGGCACCTGCTCGACCTCGGGCACACCCGGATCGCGCACATCTCCGGCGACCCGGACGACGAACTGGCCTTCACCACCCACCTGGACCGGCGACGCGGCTACCAGGAGGCGCTGCGCGCCGCCGGCCTCCGGCCCGACCCGAGCCTCGACGTCGAGTCCCGGTTCACCATCGACGGCGGCACCCACGCCACCGCCGAGCTGCTCGCCCGGGGCGAACCGCCGACCGCCATCTTCGCCGCCTGCGACGAGATGGCGATGGGCGCGGTCACCGCGCTGCGCGACGCCGGGCTGCGGGTGCCCCAGGACGTCAGCGTGATCGGCATCGACGACCACGACCTCGCCGGCGTGCTCGGGCTCAGCACCATCGCCCAACCCGCCGCCGACCAGGGACGGCTCGCCGCGCAGATCCTGCTCGACCCGCTGGGCACGCGCGTCGCCGACCCGTACCCCGGCGTGGTGCCGGTGCCGCGCCAGGCCGGCGCCGACCGGCGGACGCCGACCTCGGTGATCCTGCCCACTCGGCTGGTCGTGCGGGACTCGACCGCGCCGCCCCGGGCACACTGAACGGACCCGTTCGTCCGCGACCACGACAGGGAGAAGGCGCTGAACACCGACGCGACGCAGCAGGCCCCGGCCACCGGCTGGTGGACCGAGGCGGTCATCTACCAGGTCTACCCGCGCTCGTTCGCCGACTCCGACGGCGACGGCATCGGTGACCTGCCGGGCATCACGGCCCGCCTCGACCACCTCGCCGAGCTGGGGGTCGACGCGGTCTGGCTGTCCCCGTTCTATCCGTCCCCGCAGGCCGACGCCGGCTACGACGTGGCCGACTACCGGGACGTCGACCCGCTCTTCGGCACGCTCGCCGACGCCGACAAGCTGATCGCCGAGGCGAAGTCCCGCGGCCTGCGCGTGATCGTCGACCTGGTGCCCAACCACACCTCGTCCGCGCACCGCTGGTTCACCGCCGCCGTGGCCTCCGCGCCGGGCAGCCCGGAACGGCAGCGCTACGTCATCCGCGACGGCAACGGCCCGGACGGCGCCCAGCCGCCGAACGACTGGGAGAGCGTGTTCGGCGGCCCGGCCTGGACCCGGCTGCCCGACGGCCAGTGGTACCTGCACCTGTTCGACCCCGGCCAGCCCGACCTCAACTGGGACAACCCGGAGGTGCGCGAGGAGTTCCTCGACGTGCTGCGCTTCTGGCTCGACCGGGGCGTCGACGGGTTCCGGGTGGACGTGGCGCACGGCCTGATCAAGCAGGCCGACCTGGCCGACTGGCAGGAGCCGCAGGAGATCCTCTCCGGCAACGAGGCGGACAAGCCGCGCCCGCCGATGTGGGACCAGGACGGCGTGCACGAGATCTACCGGGAGTGGCGGCGGCTGCTCGACTCGTACGCCGGGGAGCGGGTCCTCGTCGCCGAGGCGTGGGTGGAGCCGGCCGAGCGGCTGGCCCGCTACGTCCGGCCGGACGAGATGCACCAGGCGTTCAACTTCGAGTACCTGATGGCCGCCTGGACCGCCCCGGCCCAGTACGCGGTGATCACCCGTTCGCTGGAGGCCACCGACGCGGTCGGCGCGCCCACCACCTGGGTGCTGTCCAACCACGACGTGGTCCGGCACGCCTCCCGCCTCGGGCTGACCACCGGCGGCGGGCGGATGAACGGCATCGGCGTCGACGACCCGCAGCCGGACGCGGCGCTCGGCCTGCGGCGGGCCCGCGCGGCCAGCCTGCTGATGCTCGCGCTGCCCGGCTCGGCCTACCTCTACCAGGGCGAGGAACTGGGGCTGCCGGAGCACACCACGCTGCCCGACGAGGCCCGGCAGGACCCGACCTGGGCCCGCAGCGGGCACACCCAGCGCGGCCGGGACGGCTGCCGGGTGCCGATCCCGTGGGAGGCCGACGCCCCGTCGTACGGCTTCGGCCCGGCCGACGCGAGTTGGCTGCCCCAGCCGCCGGTCTGGGCGGAGTACGCGCTGGACCGGCAGCGCGAGGTGCCCGGCTCGACGTACGAGCTGTACCGCACCGCCTTGCGGCTGCGCCGCGAGCACGGGCTGGCCCGGGGGCCGATGCGCTTCCTCTCCTCCGGTGACGAGGTGTTGACGTTCACCAACGGCGACCTGACCGTGCTGACCAACTTCGGCGCGACGCCGGCGCCGTTGCCCGCCGGCGCTTCGGTGCTGGCGTCCAGCGCCCCCCTCGACGGCTCGTCGGTCCCCACCGACGTCACCGTGTGGTTCGCGGTGTAAGGCGGGGGCCCCGCTTAACGCTTTCCGCATAGGCGGGGGCCCCGCTTAACACCCACCTGTTAAGCGGGGCCCCCGCCTTCGCCCTCCAGGCGGTCGGCCCGGGTGTGCAGGAGCGCGCGCACCTGGGCGATGTCGCGCGGGGAGGTGCGGGCGGCCAGCCAGTACATGACCCCGGTCGGCACGAAGAACAACTGGAACGCGGCCAGCCCCACCGCGTAGTTCAGCGGCGGCGGGAACGCCACCCGCAGCGCGGCGAACGCCACCCCGACCAGTCCGTTCCCGGCCGCCCGCCCCACGCCGTTGACCAGGTTGCCGAGGCTGTAGACCGTGCCCCGGTGCTCCGGCGGGTTCACGTCCGCGATCAACGCGAACCAGTTCGGCGAATTGGCCGAGGTCAGCGCCAACGCGACCACGGCGGTGAGCAGGCTCAGCCCGACCGTCGGCTCGGTCAGCACGCTGGACAGCACGGCCGCCACCACCGCGCCGGAGCCGGCGCCGTCGGGCACGTCGATGTGGATCGGCACGAAGAACAGCACCAGGTAGAACGGCACGGCCGCGAGGATGCCCACGGTCGCGACCAGCGCACGGCCGCTCGGCGTACGCCGTTGCAACGCGTCACCGACCAACCCGCCCACGATGGACAGCACGCCACCGAGCTGGAACAGGGTGGCGAACACGCTGCCCACCACCACGGCGGTGGCCGCCGAGTAGCCCTGCGCCTCGGCCCGCTGGCTGAACAGCACCGGCAGCCAGACCAGCGAACCGAAGGCCGCCTGCGCGGTGAGCCCCTGCATGATCAGCCAGCGGTTGGTCCGCCGGGCCAGGATCCGGGGCAGGTCGGCGCGGCTGATCCGGTAGTCGTACTCGCCGCCGGCGTCCAGCGCCTCGGCCAGCTCCGGCTCGCTCTGCCCGCGCGCGATGTCGTACGTGAAGAGGTAGGCCACGGTGGCGGCCAGGCCCACGCCGGCCAGCAGCAGGAACGGCCGCCGCCAGTCGGTCGCGCCGAGCAGTCCCCCGGCCAGCGTGCCGGCGAGCGTGCCGACGCCCTGGGACAGCCCCCAGAAGCTCATCACCAGGCCGCGACGGCGCGGCGAGATCAGGTCGGTGACCACGGAGAAGCCGACCGAGCCGACCGCGCCCAGCCCGATCGCGGCGACGAGTTGGGCGACCTGGAACGTCGGATACCGGTCGGCCAGCGCGCTGCCGCCGGTGCCGGCCGCCCAGATCAGCGTGCCGACCATGAGCAGCGGCTTGCGGTTGGTGCGGTCGCCGACGTACGCCCAGCCCACCGCCGCCACCGCGCTGACCAGGAAGCTGACGGCGGTGACCAGGCCGAGCAACCGCTGGGGTACGCCGAGCGCGCCGGAGATCGGCCCGTACAGCGGCGGCACCAGGCCGATCGCCACGTTGTCCAGCGAGGCGAGCACGACGAAGACCACGACGCTGTAGAACCGGTGCGCCGCGTTCCCGCGCCGAGAGACAATCGAAGTGCCCCTGCGTTGTTTCACTGCAACTTCATAGGTAGTCGACGCAGATTTTTCATTTAGCGAAACGCCGAAGCTCGAGAAGTGATCCATGAGTCGATTGAGTTCAGCAACGGAGGGTTTTCTTCCAATAGCGCACGGTAGGCCGGCCAAACCTCAAGCGCGCGCTCTACGCACTCCTCCGCAACTCCAGGTAGATCGGCGCTAACCTCGCCTAGCCGACGCTCAAGCCTGCCTTTGAAAACAGCAAACGTTTCAAGGTTTACATCCTCAAATCGCTTTCCCAAACCAAATCGCAGACCCAGGTCTTCGGGGCCATCTAGCGAGTCTCTATATGCCTGGGTTGAAACAATGTCATAGGCGGGGGATAGCTTTGGAACGCGCCGGTTTGCGTATCGGAGCGACCAGTTTTTCAGATGACCATCTCCATTCCCTACCAAGACATAAAAAGCCAGTCTCCGCACGAACTCGATTAAGGACTCAGTATCAAATCCGCGGTAGACTAGAGCGCCAACGGTCTCGTAAGAACTCTGATACTTAGCCTCTGGGTAGAAATCCCGGACCTGCGCCAGATCCTCGATATGCACAGAAACGCGCCGGTCTGCATTTGAACGATCGAAACGCTTGACCGCGAAAGCCCATTCTTCACTATTCGGCCACATCCTGCCAGGCAAGCCCTCCAGCTCATCTCGATGCACGAGTAGCACTTCGGGCACATCGAGACCCGCGGCCTTGGCGAACGACATCATCACGAATTCGTTGCGCGGGACCTCGGAATAACGATAGTCGGGGAACTTTACTAGCCAATCTCCTCGATCGTCTGCAGCGGGGACGGTCAACCTGTCGCCTTGAGCCAGCATCGAGAATTTTAATGCCACGCCCGCAAGAGAGAATCTCCATGGACTCACCCCTGCAGCGGAGGTGACTCTCGGAGTTCTAGGAGTGGCTCGATCCGACCAGTCAGGTTCAACATCGGGTCCATCCGTCGGGAGAACTTGAACCGCGCCGGGAAGGTCGTGCCCTACTTGCGCCAGCAGTTCCATTTCGCGATCTAACGAAACCCCTCTATCAGTCGCTATCCACTGCCTCAGTGGCCCTTCCGGCAGCAGGTTGGAAAACCACGGCGGTAGCCGGAGAGCAGAGGAATAGGGCTTCCGTAGACTTTCTTCGAACCGCAGGCCTAAGACATCCCTTTCGGGATCCATAATGTATTCTTCGTTTAGGAGGAAGCGTGTGTGATCGCCACGCTGACAAAGGGTTCCGATGCGCTCGCCATGCAGCAGAACTGCAAAGAAGTTCTCAGACAAACTCATCGGATCTACCCTCAAGTTCATCATCATCCTCAAAATCGAGGAGATCCAAGGCGGGCGTGTCTTCGAAATCCCACTCTGCCATTCTTTGCAAGAATGCACGCAAACGATAGGTTACCAATTCTTGCCGAAGTCGGAGAAAATCGTCTCTATCGCCGGCATTCAAGGCCGCGATCGCAGCCCCACTCATACAATAGGAACGGAGAACCTCTTCCCAAGTGTCGACGTCAAGTCCGAGTGGCTGACGGGAGAGCTGATTAATTATCTCGTCTACAGGATCGGTGGCAGTGGGAACGAAAATCCGATTCGCTGACCATAACTGCTGCTTAAGAGGAAGACCTCGGGGGAAAATTCTTCTAACAGCAGCGGCCGCAGTACTCTGGTCGGCAAGGAGATCGGTAAGTTCCTGTCGATCGTAAGGCAGGCCGGTATAAGGCGAGCGAGGTTGCAGGTCCCACCAAGAGCAGAGGATGATTTTGGCGCCTGCTTCGTTTGTCTTGAAGCGGTCGGGATTCGGCATTCCAGGCGCAGCTTCCCGAATTGAATCTATCAACCCTTGAACGGAAGCTCTTTCGTCGCCAGGGTGAACGCGCGCGCATAGGGCCCGACTTAGTTGTGTGAAACTTCCCTTAAAGACAGCTGGTCCAGAAACTGCAACACGCCAGTAGACGCGACGCAGTAGTTGCAAGCTCCTGTCTCTCGGGTCCGGGAAGTGCGCAAAGAAGCGAGTGAGCACGACGAGTAGAGATCGATAGGCCAGAAGGGAAAGATGCGGTACGCCGGCCGAGTCCTGCAAGAAGGCGATTGCGCGCACGAGTGCCGTTTCACCCTCGGCGTAGGCCGTATCCCGACTTTCCCCCGGAAACTCAGCGCTCGACCTCCGCCTACTGTCGTCGAACTCAATTCGAATTTCACGCATCGGATCCGACCCCCGCCGAGCCAAGATGGCGGCGAGAACTGTGTCATCATCCACCGTCCCGAATCCTGTTCGCGCGGCAATGCGCTCAGCGATTCGGCCGATAGACAGCCGGTCCTTAGCACCAGCCTCGGGGCCGGCAAACAAGGAAGAGAAGATTTCCGCTCGACTCAACCTTTTCCCATAATTGTTCATTCTGTCAAAGATGTCCGTGAGGACCGCCTCATCATCCTGCTTAACCAGATAAGCCGGAACCTTAAACTGACGCAGTAGTTTGGCGATCCGGCGCGCTTCGGGGAAGTAGTCCCCGACACCCTGCCCAGGACCGGCAAACCAGTCCAATAACTTGTCTAGGTCAAAGAGCACC